>CAYWND010000380.1:0-3399 GCA_964459085.1 uncultured Oceanibium sp.
TTTCATGCGAGGCGCTGCCTCGCGCTCCGGAGTATTTTGAACAGAAAGAAAGGGCCCTTTACCCATTTTTAAGGGCCCTCTTTGCTCTGACAAATACTCCTGCTGAACTTGCCACCCTCGCAGACGCAAACCGCCTGCGCTCAATGTCGCCGCACCTGCGCCATCCCACCGCCTTAACGGTTTGTCCATATCGGACCCGGTATACCTTCTGCCGGGTTTCGGAGGGATTGTGATGGGTGTCGCAGATAGGCTTGCGGGGCATCTTGCCCGGCTGGACATTGGAAACCGGATCGGCGCGCTGATGCGCGTCTGGGATCAGGGACGCGGGTCCGGGGATGCCGACGCACGCGATGCCACCACCGGCCTTCTCTGCGCCAAGCCTTTCATGTCTCGCCTCAAAGGCCAGTGGCCCGATCACGGTGTTCTACTGTTGGTCACGGCCGATGCCTTCGCCGAGATCTCGG
The DNA here is from genome assembly GCA_964459085.1 of uncultured Oceanibium sp. Classification (GTDB taxonomy): domain Bacteria; phylum Pseudomonadota; class Alphaproteobacteria; order Rhodobacterales; family Rhodobacteraceae; genus Halovulum. The sequence goes on from CAYWND010000380.1 coordinate 465, forward strand.
CCGAACAGGGCCCGGATGCGGGTGACGCGCTGCTGTCTGCCATCGCGGGCCGGATCCGCGAAAACACACGTGATACCGACATCATCGGGCGGCTGGGTCAGAATCTGTTCGCGGTCTACCTGGTCCGGGCCGAACGGATCCATGCCCTGCGCATCGCCACGCGGCTGGCTCGAACCGTTCCCACGCCTGCCAGACCGGACCTGGCGGTGACGCTGGCCATCGGCGGGGCCGAGGCGGAAACGGCCACCAGCCCAACGCACCTGCTGGAACAAGCCCAGGCCGCGATGGCCCATGCCTCGTCCGAACACCCGCGGTTCTTTCCGCGTCTGGCCACCCGCGATGGCAGTCCGGCGGCCGAAACCGCCTGACACGGGCCCGCGCGGCCCTTCGCCAGCCGCAATCCCAAAGCTGACTTGGCGACTTCTCTAGCGGCTGAAACTCGCAATCTGGCGGTTGAGCCAGGTCTTGCGCGCACTGGGGATCAGCACCGAATAGTCCCCGGTCTCGGCGGCGGCACGCATCGTTGCACGATACAACTCCTGCGTCGCCAGTTCACTGTCCTTGGACAGGCTGGCCCCATCCAGCACACGGCCCGTGCGCACCCGGAAGGTGTGGTCGCTCTTGTTGATCACCTCGTGGAACAGGGTCACATCCCGCAGGGTCGGGTGCAGCGAATCGAACAGGTAGAACAGGGCCGAGTTGCGCGCCGTGATATGGATTGGCACCACGGGCAGCCGGTACTTGCGCGCCAGCATGGCCGCCGACGGCATCCACGGCCGCTCGTACAACTTCAAGCCCCGTCGCTTGGCCAGGCGGCCTGACGGGAACAGGACCGCCAGTCGGTCGTTCTTGAAGGCATTTGCCGCATAGGTCAGGGTTTCACGATTCGAACCAATGCTGCGCTTTTCGGGGCGCCACTCGACCGGCGCGATGATGTCCGTCAGTTGAGGCATCACCCGGATCGCATCCCTGTTGGCGAAAAAGAACAGGTCCGGTCTGCGCCGACGCAAAGCCGCCCAGATGATGATTCCGTCTGCGATTCCAGTGGGGTGGTTGCACACAATCATGGCCGGACCGGCCTCGGGCACGGCCTCGATGCCCTGGATGTCGACATTGTGCGCGATCATATCGACCAGCGCATCCATCATACTGCCGGCCGACAGGTGTTCGATGGCCTCGGCGCGGCGGATGGTTTCGTCATACCCCAGCATCAGGTGCAGCAACCCACGTACGAACCGGATATGGGCACCCGGGCGATAGACCCAGGGTGCACGCTCGGCAATCAGGGGGTCGACTCTCTCCCTCATAGGTCCCTCCCTACGCTCGGGTCGTGACAGCCACATGACAGGCACTGCAACGCCCGGTCTTGTTAAGAATCAGGATACCAAAATCCCGATGCTCAAAAAAGCGTCACCCTCGGTCTGCGGGCCATGCGGCATAAAAGGGCCGGGTGTAAATCCGGGCCGACCCGGGGGGTGGCAGCGCGGCTTGAAACGCGAGTCGGGCTCGAATCCGGTCCAGGTACCCGGCAACATTTGGAAACTGCTCCAAATCCGCAAACTTTTCCGCGACATAAACGGAATAGCCAATGCCTGTGTCGATCCCTGAAAACCCCGAGACCAGCATCCAATCCCGCCCTTCAAGCACTGCCTCCAGCACACCCAGGGCCTTTTCCAGTCGCCGCAACTCCAGCTTCATGATCAGCGGGGACCGGTCGTGGTCGTCGCGGATCACGATATGCTGCTGGGTCAGCGCTGCCAGGTGCTGACCGACGGTCTCCGCGAAGTGCAGCCATTGCAGCCACTCTGCGCGTTCCGGGTGGCCTGGCGCGCGGCCCAGTCCCGCCTGCGAGTGTCGCTCGCACAGCCATTCGCAGATGGCACCGGATTCAATCAGGGTGTCGCCCCCGTCCTGCAACGCGGGAACACGGCCCAGGGGGCTGATCGCCAGGTACTCGGGCGACCTCAGCGCGGGGCCGAAATCGTGGATGACCAGCTGACAGTCCAGACCCAGTTCCTCCAGCAACCACAGGGTCCGCATCGATCGCGCCTCGTGGCAGTGATGCAGGACCAGCCGGCTCATGGCCGGGCGCCGACCATTCCGAAGGTCATGTCGATATAGATCTCTTCGATCCCTTCGGGGCTCAGCCGCCCGCCCGCGCGATACCACGTGTTGACCCCGGTCAGCGTTGCGATCACTGCCAATGTCGCGATCCGGACGTCTGGCACGTGGAACACACCCGCTGCAGCACCGTCGTCCAGAATGTCCTCGAGCGCGGTTTCGTAGAGGCGCCGCAGGCGTTCAATGGCGACAAAGTTCGACGGCTCGAGATTGCGCAACTCCATATAGGCGATGAACACCTCGTCCATGCGGTTCAGGTGATATGCGATGTGGAACCGGACAAAGGCCCGCAGCCGCTCGGTCGGGTCCTGGGTCTGGGGGCGCGCGGTGTCCCAGGCCGCCAGCAGCGCCTCGAGGTGGTCGCGCATCAACTCGACCAGCAGGCTCTGCTTGTCGGGGGTGTAGAGGTACAGCGCGCCAGCCTGCACCCCAACCTCGCGCGCGATCTGCCGCATCGAAACGGCGGCATAACCATGTTCGGCAAACAGGCGCAGGGCCGCGGCGCGAATATCGCGTGCGGTCTTTTCCCCGTTCGAGCCTTGCCGCCGTGCCATTCGCCCAACTTATTGAACGAATGTTCAGATTTCAACGCGGGCGGTCGCGGCGACTGCCTACAGGTCAAACCCAGTTGCGCGGATCCGCTGTTCCAGCCTGTCGCGGAAATCTGGCGCGTCAGGTTCCAGGCATTGATCCAGCAGGAACCACGCAAGAAATCCCGCATGATCGAACGGGGTATCCACCACCTTGTCCATCGCCTCTGTCATCTGGTCGGGCTGTGTGATGGTCACAGCATTCGCGGCAAAGTCGGATCGCC
>CAYWND010000381.1:0-3399 GCA_964459085.1 uncultured Oceanibium sp.
CTTCGGCCACGATCAGGGCACCGGTCTTGCCCGCCGCCTCGCGCGCGGCGCGGATGTTGTAGAGCGCGCGGCCTTTGTCAAAAAGCGGCGTTTCGGGCGAGTTGAGGTACTTGGCCCGCGCATTGGGGTCCATCGCGCGGCCACCGAAGGCGATGGCGCGGCCGCGCGCGTCGCGGATCGGGAACATGATCCGGCCCCGGAACCGGTCATAGGGCGCGCTGCCATCATCGGGTTTGATCGCGAGGCCCGCCTTGACGATGTCGTCGGGCGCAAATCCCTTGCCCTTGAGATGTTCGAACATCTGCGTGCGACTGTCGGGGGCAAAGCCGATCTCGAACCGGTCGCGGGTATCCTCGGACAGGCCGCGGCGGTCGAGATAGGCGCGCGCCTCGGCCGCCTTGGCGGTGCCCAGCATCAGCCGGGTCTGCTGAACCGCGGCCTCCATCACATCGGCCAGACCCTTGCGCGCATCCTCGCGCGCGCGGGCCTGCGGGTCGGGGGCGGGCATCTGCAGCCCAGCCTCGACCGCCAGGATCTGCACCGCCTCCATGAACCCGACGTTTTCGGTTTCGCGCACGAAGGTCAGTGCGTCGCCCTTGGCGTGGCAACCGAAGCAATAGTAGAACCCTTTTTGGTCATCTACATGAAAAGACGCGGTTTTTTCCTGATGAAAAGGGCAGGGTGCCCAGAAGTCGCCCTTGCCCGGATTGGATTTCCTGGCATCCCATGTGACCTTGCGCCCCGCCACGGAGGCGATGGAGACACGGTCGCGCAGTTCCTCGAGAAAGCCGGGCGGAAGACTCATGCCCGGACTATCGCCCGGGGCGCGGGCGCGCGCAAGACGGTGCCGGGCCAAAAGCGGGTCCCGCAGGTCCGGTTTGATCGGCCGCAGACTTTCATGCGAGGCGCTGCCTCGCGCTCCGGAGTATTTCCCAGAGCAAAGAGGGCCCTTCACTCTTTGTTAAGGGCCCTCTTTGCTCGGACAAATACTCCTGCCGAGATGGCCATCCCGACGACCGCAAGGGGGTGCGGGCGCTCGCCTGCTGCTGTCTGACCCGCATGCGCCTTGGGCCCGAAACATCAGAACGCAGATCCGTCTCTAGCCGCCGATGTCGAAGGATCCGGTCAGCGTGACCATGCGTTCGGGCGTTGCGTTAAAGGTGCGGGCCATGGCCTCGAACGTGCCGGCGGCCGTGATTGCCCCGCTGTCGAACGACGTGACGCGAGCCCGGAAATACGCGTTCGGACGGTCTGAGCGATAGGTCTGGCCACCGATCGTGACCTCGACCCGACCATCCGAGGTCTCTTGCCCGACGTTGAGCGTCGCGTTGATGTCGCCGATGAAGATGGTGATATCCTCGATCCCTACGCAGCCTGCCGGGTTCGAGGTGATCCGATTTGCCGGACCGGCGACGGACATCGACATATTGAATCCACGCTGCCCTGGCGTTCCATTGATTTCGTCATCTATCGACGTGATGTCAGTGTTGACGTTCAGAATGCAGGGATCGTTGCCGAGGACACCGTTGATGGTCCGCACGCCCGAGGTGACATCGGCCACCAACGTGTCGCTGTGGGCGCGATCGCCGTAGTTGAAAATCAGCGTCTCGTCGGCGCAGGCGGCCAGTGCGAGCGGGGCCAGCAGGGCCAGGTGACGAAGTTTGGTCATGAAATCGGTCCCCCAATCGATGATGACGACGGCCCGGTGGGGCCGCGATCATTATGCCACGATTCTGACCAGCCCGCGAAACGGAGGCGCATTCTGTGCCAAGGGGTGCCCCCAGCCCGGCGCTGCGGGTGCCGCGGCCCGTCGCTGGCGTGAGCCTTGGTCCAACACCCTATGCACGGCGGTTATTCGCGCGGAGTTATGTCGGTGGTCTGGTGGATGTCGCCAGTTCCGGGGACAACCAGGTGCAGGCGCTGGGTGCCTGCCGCGTCGCGGGTGATCAGGACGATCCAGTCGGGGTTCTGGGCATATCCCGTCAGCGTCTCGCCTGCGGGCAGCGGGATCTCGCCCGGCAGGGACGCGGCCGTTGGGGCGGGCGTCTGGGTGATCCGCCAGGCCAGCAGGCCCGCAACCAGCACCATGCCCACGATCAGCACCAGCGTCAGGACCGTCACCAGCCGCCGCAGCATCCGGATTTGGGGTGGTTCTGTGTAGGCAGGGTCGGTATCCCTGTTGCTCATGAGCGAGGTGCCCCAGGTTCTGAAGATCGTGTTGCCCGAAGGCGTCTCGGGGCGACTTGATAAGGCATTGGCGGCGGCCGCGCCAGAGGGTGCGGGGCTGAGCCGGTCGCGCATCCAGGCGTTGATTGCCGAAGGGGCGGTGTCGCAGGCGGGCCAGGTGGTGCGCGATCCCAAAGCCAGGGTCGCCGGAGGCGAGGTCTGGGCGGTCGCGATGCCGGCACCGGTGGCGGCCGAGGCGGAGGCCGAGAACATCCCCTTGTCGGTGGTGTACGAGGATGCGGATGTGATCGTGGTCGACAAGCCTGCGGGGATGGTGGTGCATCCCGCGCCTGGGGCCGAACGGGGCACGCTGGTCAACGCGCTGTTGCATCATTGCGGGGACAGTTTGCGCGGCATCGGGGGGGTTGCGCGGCCGGGGATCGTGCATCGGATCGACAAGGACACCTCGGGGCTGCTGGTGGTGGCCAAGACGGCAGGGGCGCACGAGGCGCTGGCGGCGCAGTTTGCGGCCCACAGCGTGCATCGGCGATACCTGGCCTTGTGCTGGGGCGTGCCGGATGTGGGTGATCCCAGGCTGCGCGGGCTGGAGGCGGTGGCGATCGAGGCGGGCGGCGTGATCCGGATTGATGCGCCGTTGGGTCGGCATCCGGGGGATCGCAAGAAGATGGCGGTGGTGCCAGGCGGGCGGCGCGCGGTGACGCGGGTGGTCGTGGACCAGGGGCTGGGGGCCTGTGCGCTGCTGTCGTGCCGTCTTGAGACCGGGCGCACGCACCAGATCCGCGTGCATCTGGCCCATGTGGGCCATCCACTGGTGGGCGACCCGGTTTACGGGCAGGCCCGCAAGGCGGCGTTGCGGGGCCTGTCAGAGGAGGCGCAGGCGGCACTGGCGGCATTGCCGGGACAGGCGCTGCATGCGGCCGAGTTGGGGTTCAAGCACCCGGAACGCGGGGAAATGTTACAGTTTCGCAGCGAATTGCCCCCGCAGTTCAATGATTTGTTAACTGGCTTGCGGGAAAGTGAGCGTTGATTACATATCTGTGACTTGAAGGCGGAGTGAGCAATGCTTACATCCGCCTAGACTGTCCGCAGGAGGTAGACCCATGAGCAGCTATTCCAATCTCCCGGCCCCCTCGCCCGAGCAGGGGCTGAGCCGTTACCTGCAGGAAATCCGCAAGTTGCCGCTGCTGGCGCCCGAGCAGGAGTACATGCTGG
>CAYWND010000382.1:0-3398 GCA_964459085.1 uncultured Oceanibium sp.
CGAGGCACATGTCAAGAAGTGGCTCTTCCATCGGTTGCCCCGCTATATGATCCCAGCCCGCGTTGTTTGGCTCGATGCGCTTCCGACGAATACAAATGGCAAGATCGACTTCAATGCGCTGCGGGCGAAGACCGTTGTCGAGGAGGATCTCCAAGTGGCCGGGCGGTCGCCCGTGGGCCCGACTGAAACGGTGCTGATGCAACTGTTCGCCGATGAACTCGGTCGACCTCTGCAAGACGTGACCAGAAGCTTCTTCGCCCTTGGCGGCGACTCGCTCGGGGCACTGCGTCTGCTCGAACGTCTCCGCGAGAAGCTGGGCGTTCGCCTGCCGCTGTCACGGTTCTTCGATGCGCCAACGGTCGCGGATCTTGCGAACGAGTTTCTGAACGACACGACCGACCCGACGGAGCCTTTGCCAGCCACAACCAAGCAGGCGGGCCAATCACCCCTATCCTTCCAACAGACCGCCCTATGGTTCCTGTCCAGAGCCGTGAACGAACCGGCGCTCTATACGATCCCGGTCGCCCTGCGGCTGAAGGGCCAGGTTGACCCTTTCGTGATCGAACAGAGCCTGCAGATCGTTGCCCGACGCCATCCCGTGCTGTCCTCGCGTATCCGCGAGCAGCCGGACGGCACCCTAATCGCGGAATCTACCGATCCCTCCCAAAGTATCCAGCTGCATCGGGTCTCGCTGGACGCGCAGAAAGAAATGTCTCTGCGCAAACTTGTCGATGCATTTGTCCAACAGCCGTTCCATCTGGACAAGGATGCTCCGATGCGTGCGATGCTGGTGCAGCTGAACGCGGAAGAGCAGGTATTGGCGCTCTCCATACATCACATGGCCTTTGACGGCGCCTCGCTCGGGCTTTTCCTGAACGACCTGGCAGATACCTACACGGCGTTGGCCGGCGATCACTCTGCGGTTCTGAAGCCGCCTTTGGCTCCGCTGGAGTTGGGCTACGACGCATTTGCGCATGACCAGCGTAGACGTGAACGGAGCCCCAACTGGCAGCGTGCTTCGGCATGGTGGCGCACGCACCTCGACGGTATGCCGGATCGATTGGCGCTGCACCGGAGCGCGGGCGATCTCGCGTTGTCGCCCTCGTTCGAAGGCGAGGATCTGATCGTCGACATCGATCGAGACGCCTGGCAGGCGCTGTGCGCCTCGGGTTCGGACCGGAATGCGACGCCTTTTATGACCGGGCTCTCACTGCTTGTGGCAACCCTTCATAGGTTGAGCGGATCGCGCGACATCCTGATAGGCACGCCCTTCGAAAACCGCTCTGGATCGGTCTTCCGCGAGGTGGTCGGATATTTCTCTAACACTCTGCCATTGCGCATCCGGTTCGAAGGCGACCCGGACTTCTTTACCTTGCTCGACACCGTCCGGGCGGAGGTTCTGGCTGTCATGGACGTGCATGACTATCCGTTGGAACTTTTGGTCAGGGATGTAGCCCCGACACGGCGATCGGCGGACGTACCAATGATTCAGGTGCTGTTCTCGGTTCAAGACACACCCGCGCAGGACCTGCGGCTGCCGGGCTTGGCCGTGACGCCCTACCCTGTCTGCACAGGCACAGCAAAGTTCGATCTCGATCTTGCCATCGTCCAATCCGGAGAGCGCACCGCCCTTTGGGCCCAGTATCGTACGGCTGCCTTCGAGCGCGACGAGATTGTGCAGCTGCTCTCGCTTATTGCCCGCATGACCAAGACGATCGCAGCGACTGCGGGCGTGCCACTCTCCAATCTGGACGATTGCTCAGGACGAGAAGCCGTGCTGGCGGGACCGGCTGCACCCGAGCCGATCGGCCCGAGTTTCATCGATACCTTCGACAAGATCGCTCTGTCGCGGCCCCACGCGGTCGCCGCCGTCCACAACGCAGAGCAGATCACCTATGGCGCGCTGCGCGCCTGGGCCCTATCGGTGGCGAACGCGTTATTACAGGTAGGCGGTGGACCGGAGGTGATCGTCGGTTGCTGTCAATCACGTGGCATCCCGTTGCTCGCCACCATACTCGGCGTGAGCTACTCAGGGGCCGCTTTTACGCCGCTTCCGGACAAAGGTGCTCTGATTGCCCGTCAAATGACCGGTATAAGCATCATCGTCACTGACCGGAATACCCACGAAACCTTGCCCTCGCGACTCGACGAAGCGGGTATCCCGGCTAACGATTCCCCGGTCCTGATGGCCGAGGATCAGTTGGGATTGCCGTGTCCGCCAATGCAACGCCCGCTGCGCAGACCGGATGGGCTGGCCTATGTCCTCTACACATCAGGATCCACCGGGACTCCCAAGGGCGTCATGGTCTGTCACGAGGGCATGCTAAACCACTTGCGCGCCAAGGCGGAAACGTTGGGGATGGGGCCAGAAGACTGCCTGGCCCAGAACGCACCGCTATCGTTCGATGTCTCCATCTGGCAGATGATTGCCCCACTGATCACAGGTGGGCGGGTCGCCTTCGTCGATGGCGCGGAAGCTTCGGATCCAGAGGCGCTGTCCCGTTTTTTGACTGGCCAGGGGGTGACAATTCTGGAAGTCGTCCCGGGCGTCTTGCGAGGGCTAATCGACGCCAGCGATACGGCACCGGCGCCCGCGTTCCGCGCCCTGCGTACGCTTTTGGTAACCGGCGAGGCTTTTTCTAGTGAACTCTGCCGTCTCTGGCTACAACTCTATCCCGATATCACAGTCATCAACGCCTATGGCCCAGCGGAATGCTCGGACGATGTGGCTCAGTTTTCAACAGCCGAAGCCGAGCTGCCAAGATGCGCGACGGTGCCGATCGGTTCGGCCCTGCGCAACACGACTCTGTGGCTAGTGCGCGATCGCCATGGCCTGGGAAGACCCCTGCCGCGCGGATCTATCGGCGAGTTGTGCGTCAGCGGTATCGGAGTGGGCCGCGGGTACCATCGCGCCCCCAAATTGACCGCAGAAAGCTTTCGCCCCTGCCCGTTCGGTCCACCTGGTGCGCGCGCCTATCTGACAGGGGACCAAGTTGCCCTGGATCCAAAAGGCCAGTTTGTCTTCTTCGGACGCAACGATGACCAGATCAAGATCCGTGGGTGCCGTGTGGACTTGGGCGAGATCGAGAACCTCATCTCCAGCCACACGGATGTGCTGTGCGTGCGCGTGGTGGCCGACCACGATGTCAACGGTTCGGCGCGGCTAATCGCATACTACACTGTACGCACCGCCGTCCATTTAGGGCCGGAAGCGCTGCGTCTGTACCTCGAACCGCTCCTTCCCACTTACGCAATACCCTGGGCGTTTGTCCGGCTCGAAAAGATCCCATTAAATGACAACGGCAAGCTTGATCGCCGGGCGCTGCCTGTGCCCAATCGCGCCGACATGGCCATTTGCTCGACATTCGAACCGCCGGCGACAGATTTCGAAGCCGAAT
>CAYWND010000383.1:0-3385 GCA_964459085.1 uncultured Oceanibium sp.
GAGATCTGCCTGGTGATCGGCGGCGGCAACATCTTTCGCGGTCTGCAGGGCAGCGCCCAGGGGATGGAGCGGACAACCGCCGATTACATGGGGATGCTGGCGACCGTGATGAACGCGCTGGCGATGCAGTCGGCACTGGAGGGGCTGGGGGTGTTCACGCGCGTGATCTCGGCCATTCCGATGGATCAGGTCTGCGAGCCCTACATCCGTCGCCGCGCGGTGCGGCACCTGGAAAAGGGGCGGGTCTGCATCTTTGCCGCCGGGACGGGGAACCCGTATTTCACAACAGATACGGCCGCGACCTTGCGCGCGTCCGAGATGTCGTGCGAGGCAATATTCAAGGGGACGCAGGTCGACGGGGTCTATGACAGCGATCCCAAGCTGAACCCGGATGCGACCTTCTTTGACCGGATCAGCTATGACGAGGTGCTGGCGCGCAATCTGCGGGTGATGGATGCCTCGGCCATTGCGCTGGCGCGCGAGAACAAGCTGCCGATCATCGTGTTTTCGCTGGATGCGCCCGGCGGGTTCGTCGAGATCCTGACAGGCAAGGGACGGTTCACCGTCGTCGAGGCAAAGGCCGCCTGAGGTCAGCGCGCTCCGGCGGGAAGAGGAGGAAACGACATGTCAGACGAAGATCTGGATATCGATGTGGACGCGCTGGAAAAGCGCATGGCGGGGGCCCTGAGCGCGCTGCGTGGCGAGTTTGCGTCGCTGAGAACCGGGCGCGCCTCGGCCTCGATGCTGGATCCGGTGCAGGTCGAGGCCTATGGCGCGATGATGCCGATCAACCAGTGTGCCACGATCAATGTGCCGGAACCGCGGATGGTGCTGGTCAATGTCTGGGACAAGGGGCTGGTCAATGCGGTCGACAAGGCGATCCGCAATTCCGGTCTGGGTATAAATCCGGTTATGGATGGCACTATACTTCGGTTGCCGATTCCGGAACTAAACGAAGAGCGCCGCCGCGAATTGGCCAAACTTGCGGGACAATACTCGGAACAGGCGAGAATCGCCGTTCGCAATGTGCGCAAGGACGGAATGGACCAGATCAAGAAGGCAAAGGCCGCCGGGATGAGTGAGGACGACCAGAAACTCTGGGAAAGCGAAATCCAGGACCTGACCGACCAGGCGATCGGAAACATCGACGCCGCGCTGGAAACAAAACAGGAAGAAATCATGCAGGTGTAAGCGCCGGCATGAGGTCCAGGGGGACAAGGGCAGATGGCAAACACACGGGCAGTTCACAGGAGACCTGACGCCAGGCACGTGGCGATCATCATGGATGGCAACGGGCGCTGGGCTCTGCGCCAGGGCAAGCCCCGGCTTGCCGGTCACGCGCAAGGGGTCGAGGCGCTGCGCGGTGTGGTCAAGGCCTGCCCGGATCTTGGCGTGTCGCATCTGACATTGTTTGCCTTCTCGACCGAGAACTGGAAGCGGTCCAAGCTGGAGGTCGGGGGGCTGATGCGCCTGTTCCGGCGCTATATCCGCAAGGAAAGCGCCAAACTGATCGAGCATGGCGCGCGGGTGCGGTTCATCGGCAACCGCCACCGGCTGGACAAGGACCTGCAAGAGATGATGGCCTGGCTGGAAGAGGCCACGTCGCAGAATGACCGGCTGAACATCACCGTGGCGATCGACTATGGCGGGCGGGACGAGATCATCCGCGCAACTCAGCGCGCGATGGCTGATGCGGCGGCCGGTAACCTGTGCGCCGAAGACATCACAGAAGAGGTGCTGGGCCGCTATATGGACACCGCCGATCTGCCCGACCCGGACCTGGTGCTGCGCACATCCGGCGAGGTCCGGATCTCGAACTTTCTGCTGTGGCAGGCGGCCTATGCGGAATACGACTTTCTGGACATATGCTGGCCGGACTTCAACGCCGACACATTGGCGGAATGTCTGGAGCGCTATGGCCAGCGCGAGCGGCGGTTCGGTGCGGTAGCCGGATGACGCCTGCGCCCGCCGGGGGGTCGCGCTATGCCGATCTGGGCGTGCGCGTGGCCTCGGCCCTGGTTCTGATCTTTATCGCAATCGTCGACATGTGGCTGGGCGGCATCTGGGTCGCCCTGCTGGTCGCCGTGCTGGCGGTTCTGATGATCTGGGAATATCGGCGTCTGTTTGCCGATGGGCCGTTGCCGCTGAGTGAAGTGCCGCTGATGGTGATGGCCGTAGGTTCGGCGGTTGTGGTGATGGTCTGCGGTATGGTGTCGCTGAAAGCTGGTGCGGGGGTGGCGCTGGCCGTGGCGGCCGTCATGGCCGGGGTGGCCCGCCGCGACCGGGGCTGGATGGCCGCGGGCACGATCTATATCGCTGTGGGCCTGTGTTTTCTTGTTGATCTGCGCGGTGGTACGGACGAGGGCATCCTGCGGGTCCTGTGGCTGGTGCTTGTGGTGATCGCAACGGATGTGGGCGGGTATTTCGCCGGCAAATCCATCGGCGGGCCCAAGCTGTGGCCCGCGATCAGCCCCAACAAGACCTGGGCCGGGACCCTGGGCGGGTTGGCCCTGGCGCTGTTTGTGGGCGCGATATTCGCGGTGGCGGTGTGGCCGCACATGCCGCATATCGTGGTCCTGAGCCTGGTTGTCGCCATGGCCTCGCAGGCTGGTGACCTTGCCGAAAGCTGGCTGAAGCGCCGCCATGGGGTCAAGGACAGCAGCGCGTTGATCCCGGGCCATGGCGGTGTGCTGGATCGGTTCGACGGACTGCTTGGCGGATTGTGGATGTACGGTATTCTGGGCGCGTTGGGCGTCGGCATCGGGTAGACTATGCGAAAGATCTCTATCTTCGGCAGCACCGGGTCGATCGGGCAGAATACGGTCGATCTGATCGACCGGCAGGGCGGGGCGGCGGCTTATGACGTTGTGGCGCTGACAGGTGCCGGCAATATCGCGCTGTTGGCCGAACAGGCGATCCGGCTGAACGCCGGCGTGGCGGTGACGGCGCGTATGGATTTGCTGGGTGATCTGCGCGCGGCGCTTGCGGGAACCGGGATCGAGGCGGCGGCCGGGGACGCGGCGATCATCGAAGCCGCCGCGCGCCCCGCGGATTGGGTGATGTCGGCCATCGTGGGCTCGGCCGGTCTGGCGCCAGGTCTGCAGGCCGCCCGCCATGGCGGGACGCTGGCGCTGGCCAACAAAGAGAGCCTGGTCTGTGCCGGTGCCCTGCTGATGGATGTGTGCCGCGACCACGGCACCACGCTGATCCCCGTGGACAGCGAACACAGCGCGATACATCAGGCTTTGACGGGCGAGCGGTCGCAGGGGATCGAGCGGTTGATTCTGACCGCCTCGGGCGGGCCGTTCCGCAACCGTGCGCGCGAGGACATGGCCGCGATCAACCGCTCGATCCCCTGCGACCGCTCGGTTGATTCTGACCGCCT
>CAYWND010000384.1:0-3097 GCA_964459085.1 uncultured Oceanibium sp.
CCCTTGGCGGTGTCGTTGGCGTTGCAGTACATCTGCGCGACGTACTCCGACAGCGGAAGCCCGCGCACCAGCGCAGCGCCGCCCTCGCGCAGCCCCGACCAGAGCCAGTCCTGGCGCCCCAGCCCGGCCGCGGGGCCGACCATCGCGGCCTCCTGGCCCAGCATCGAGCCGACGAACCCGATCCGCCCGGCGCGCTGGAGCTTCAGCATGCGCTCGTCGATGCAGCGCACGAGCACCATCTGCTCGTACAGCTCGCGCAGGCGGGAGTCGTCGACGCCCGCCGGCAGCTCGCCGACGGCGCGCCCTTCGGGATCGAGCACGCGAAGCGGCCCGGAGGCTGCGGGATCGGAGATCACAGGGCCAGAAGACCGGGGTTCTCGAGCAGCTCCTTCACCGACACGAGGACGCGTCATGGCAGTCGCGCCATGACGCGTCCCGGACCTATCGCAGCCCGGCCCGCCACTACACGCGCCCTATTACGACCGGGCCCTCGTCCGGGGGTGTATCCGAAATCCCATAGGCCGCCAGCAATCGCGCCCGCGCGATCGCCGCATCCTCGGCATTGGCCGCATGCACCCGGGCGATCGGCGTCTCTGCGTCCACCCGACGACCCAACCCCGCCAGCCAATCCAGCCCCACCGCAGGGTCGATCCGGTCGTTGGCCCGCTGCCGCCCGCCGCCAAGCTCGACCACGGCGAAACCCACGGACCGGGTGTCGATGGCCCCGACGAAGCCCTCCGTCCGGGGGTAGATCTCTTCGACAACCGGCGCCTTGGGCAGATGCGTGCGATAATCCTCCAGCAGATCGGGCGGGCCGCCCAGCGCGTGGACCATCTGCCCGAACTTTTCAGCCGCACGGCCAGACTGGAAGGCATCGCGCATCATTTCTTCGCCCGCTGCAAGATCCTCGGCCAGTCCCGCGCTGGCCAGAACCGTTCCGCCCAAGGCCACCGTCACATCCCACAGTCGGCTGTCGATCTCGTCCCCACGCAGAAACTCGACCGCGTTCGAAACCTCCAGCGCGTTGCCCGCGACGCTGGCCAGCGGCTCGTTCATATCCGTGATCAGCGCCGAAGTACGGCACCCCGCCCCGTTGGCCACATCCGCCAGCGCCGCGGCCAGAGCCTTTGCGTCCTTGCGCTTGGCCATGAACGCGCCCGAGCCGGTCTTGACATCCAGCACCAGCGCCTCAAGACCCGCCGCCAGTTTCTTGGACAGGATCGAGGCGGTGATCAGATCGATCGACTCGACCGTCGCGGTGACATCGCGCACCGCATAGATGCGCTTGTCCGCAGGTGCGATGTCCGGGGTCTGTCCGATGATCGCACAGCCAACCTCGCGCGTGACCTTGCGCAGCAAGTCCAGATCCGGATCAGTTCGGTAGCCGGGGATCGAGTCAAACTTGTCCAGCGTCCCGCCCGTATGGCCCAGCCCGCGCCCCGAGATCATCGGGACATACGCCCCACAAGCCGCCAGCGCAGGCGCCAGCATCAACGAGGTGTTGTCGCCCACACCCCCTGTCGAGTGCTTGTCGATCACCGGCCCCGGCAGGTCCCACGTCAACACCGTGCCGCTGTCGCGCATTGCCTCGGTCAGGGCCACACGCTCATTGCGGGTCATGCCCTGGAAATAGACCGCCATCGCAAAGGCCGCGACCTGGCCTTCGGTTACCGATCCCTCGGTGGTTCCCCGCACCAGGAATTCGATCTCGTCCCGTGTCAGGCGCTTGCCATCCCGTTTTCGTGCGATGACCTCGGCCGCCAGCATCAGTATCCGTCCCCGGCATCGGGCGCGTCGCGGCCCTCAAGCGTAGCAAGGAGCGCATCCAGCACCGACGAGGCCCCGATCCGGAACGTCGCAGGTCCCGCCCAATCCGGCCCCATGATCTCGTCGCAAAGGCTCAGATAGGCCGCGGCATCTTCAGTCGTGCGGATCCCGCCCGCAGGCTTGAACCCGACCTCACGATCCGTGGCCGCGATTTCTTCCAGCATGACGCGGGCCGCTTCGGGCGTGGCATTGACAGGAACCTTGCCGGTCGAGGTCTTGATGAAATCCGCGCCACCCTCGATCGCCAGCCGCGCCGCCTCGCGGATCAATTCAGCATCCCCCAGCAGCCCGGTCTCCAGGATCGCCTTGACCTTCGCCCCGCCTGCGGCATCCGCGACGCGGGCGACGGCAGACGGTACCATTCCCGGGTGGCCCTCGATCAAGGCCTTGTAGGGGATCACCATATCGATCTCGTCGGCGCCGTCGATGACCGCCTGGCGGGTCGTCTCCAGGACCTCGCCCGTGTCATCATCGCCACCTGGAAACGCCACGACCGTGGCGATCCCGATCCCGGTCCCGGCCAGCGCGGCCGTGGCCTGGGGGATGAACCTGGGCCAGATGCAAACCGCAGCAACCGGACCTTTCGGCGACTGCGCGCGTCGACACAGGGCATCTATGTCCGCTTCGGTGCACCCATCATCCAGATTGGTCAGGTCCAGGCAGGCCAGCGCCCGCGCCGCCGCCTGTGTCAGCTCATCCATCGCCACGCTCCATATGTTCCTGGCCAAAAGCCCCTGGCAACAGATCGCCCACGGTTGTGGTCAACTCCACCCCGTTCATGGCGGCCAGCGTCACCGGCACGCCCGCCTCTGCAAACTCGGCCAGCTTCTGCCGACACCCGCCACAAGGCGGCACCGGCGCGGGAGCATCCGCAATGACCGCAACCGCGGCAATTCTGCGATGGCCGGCAGCGACCATGGCTGCGATTGCGCCCGCTTCGGCACATGTGCCTTCGGGATAGGCGGCATTCTCGACATTGCAGCCCGTGAATACCGTCCCATCCTCTGACCGCACCGCGGCACCAACCTTGAACCCGGAATAGGGCGCATGGGCGTTCTCACGGACGGCCTTGGCGGCCTCTAGCAGATCGGGCATCAGGGTATCCGTCACGCGTCACAGGGATCCGCCGACTATCGCGCCGCGCAGGGGCGGTTGCAACCGGGAAAGCGCGCTGCGGGATGGTGGGCGGGGCGAGTTTCGGCGCAGCCGAAAGAGCGTCCGACCCCATCCCGCGCTCAGGTCTCGGCGCGCTCGGCCCAGCCCGCGAAGG
>CAYWND010000384.1:3107-3383 GCA_964459085.1 uncultured Oceanibium sp.
TATAGAACAGAACGATCCCCAGAAACGCCAGCGCGATAAGAACTGCGAACATCAGCGGATAATCCGCGCTGATCTTGCCCGAATCGAACAAGTGGCCCAGCCCGCGCCCATGCGGCTCGACAATCTCCATAAGGTTCGTGCCGATAAAGGCCAGCGTCACGGCGACCTTCAGCGCTCCAAAGAACTCGGGCAGTGTCTTGGGTAGGGCGATCTTCCAGAAGATCGTGAACCGGCTGGCCCGCAGCGATCGCAGAATGTCGCGATACTCCGGTTCCA
>CAYWND010000385.1:0-3355 GCA_964459085.1 uncultured Oceanibium sp.
GCCTCGGCGATCCGCTGCGAGACTTCGGCCGCGCATCCTGACACTGGGCGCGGATACGCGGCATCCAGGAAGGTCCCCTCGATCCCCTTGACATGCAGCGGCTCGAACGCGCCTGCGCTGATGGCAACCTCGGGGAAGATGTGGCGCATCGCCAGATAGACCGAACTGAGCGTCGTCGCCCGGACCGAGTTCATCGGTCCCAGGCAGGGCGGGCTGGATCCGGTGAAGTCGAACATCAGATCATCGCCGCTGCGGGTTACCGTCAATCGGATCGCCAGCGGCTCGTTGACCACGCCGTCGCTGTCGACCCAGGCCACCGAGTCAAATCGTCCTTCGGGGATCTCGGATATAAACGCGCGCATCTGCACGGCTGCACGCCGACGCAACTCGGCAATGGCCTCGGTCACCGTTTCGTCGCCATAGCGGTCCATCAGGGCAGCCAAACGCTCGGCACCCACGTCCAGTGCTGCGGCCTGTGCGCGGACATCCCCAATGCGCTGGTCGGCCACGCGAATGTTCGAACAGATGATGTCATAAATCTCGTGATCCATCTGTCCCTGTTTGAACAGGCGCACTGGCGGCAGGCGCAGACCTTCCTGTTCCGCAGCCGTGGCCGAGGCGGAAAAGCCACCCGGTACAGCGCCACCAGTGTCGGGCCAATGCCCCGTGTTGGACAGCCAGCAATAGATCTTGCCGTCCCGATAGAACGGCCGCGCGAACCGGACGTCCATAAGGTGCGTGCCGCCCAGATAGGGGTCATTCACGATATAGATGTCGCCAGGCTCTGGTGCTGGTGTCAGGCCATCGCGAATGCGTTCGATCAGGATGCGCGTGGAATACTGCATGGTGCCGACAAAGACCGGCAGCCCGCCCGCACCTTGGGCGATCAGCGCGCCATCAGTTGCGTCGTAGATCCCGTCCGAGCGGTCATTCGCCTCGGCAATCACGGGCGAGAAGGCTGCGCGCGAGAAACTGAGGTCCATCTCGTCGCAGACCTGCTGCAACCCGGCCTGAATGACGCTGAGAGTAATTGGGTCCAGGGTCATGCGTTCGCCCCGACATGAATGTGAAGGTTGCCCAGATCATCCCCGGTGACCGTGTCGCCCGGTTCGACCAGGATCGTTGTATCCATCTGCTCGATCACAGCTGGACCTTCGATCTGTACGTCCAGGGGCAGTGTCTCGCGTTTGTAGACCGGGGTGTCATGCCACGACCCGGCAAAGAATACCGGGCGCGATCCAATCCATGCGCCTTTTATCTCCGCAGCGCGGCTTGCGGGATCAATCAGGGTTGAAAGATCCAGCGGCGGGCGCGCGCCCACAACCGACGTGTTGGCGTTCACGACGTTCGCTCGCCCTTCGGGCAGCGCGACCTTGAACCTGCGATAATAGACCTCGTCGAAGGCCGCGCGCAGGTCGTCTGCGCTGACACGGGGATCGGGCACCGGCACCCGCAACAGGTGGGTCTGCCCCACAAACTGCATTTCGACGCTGTGGGCGGCATGGATACCGCTGGTTTTCACACTCTCTGCCGCGATCATCGCGGTCCCCTCGGCGGTTTGCGCTGCAAAGACCTCGGTCAGCGTTGTCTCGTCCATCGCATCGAGCGGCGTGTTGATCGTTTGGACGAAATCGTGCCGCAGGTCCGCAACAACGCAACCAATCGCATTGGTGATCCCCGGGCGCGCAGGCACAAGAACCCTGGGAATGCCCAGTTCTCGGGCAAGGGCCGCTGCATGCAACGGACCGGCCCCACCAAAGGCGAACAACGCGAAGTCCCGGGGATCCGCACCCAACGAGACAGAGACCATGCGGATTGCCCCGGCCATCTTGGTGTTGGCCATGCGCAGGACTGCGTCGGCCGCTGCCGTAGTGTCAAGGCCCAGGGGCTGCCCGAGGGTTTCGTCAAAGATCTTCTGTATTCCGTCCAGGCCGACGCCTCCCTCGACTGCGGCCAGCGCCTGGGGATCAAGCCGCCCGAGCACCAGGTTTGCGTCCGAGATTGTTGGCTGCATGCCCCCGCGCCCGTAACAGATCGGGCCGGGAACGGCGCCCGCGCTTTGGGGTCCGACCTCAATCAGACCGGCGGGGGTAACGCGCGCAATGGATCCACCTCCGGCACCGACCGTTCGCACATCGACCATGGGCACATGGATGGGCATCGCGTACTCGATTTCAATCTCGTTTGATACCGGCGCCTCGGCATTTCGGATCAGCGCGACATCTGTCGAGGTGCCGCCCATATCGTAGGTGATCAGGTTCGGCACGCCTGCCAGGCGGGCCATGTGAACTGCCGCCATCACTCCGGACGCCGGGCCGGACATTACGGTCTTGGCCGCCTCACGCGCCACAGAGCGCGAGGCGGCCATCCCGCCGTTTCCGTTCATCACCAGCACATCGCCGCCATAACCGCCCGCGCCCAAATTCTCGCGAAGCCGCGAGAGATACCGATCCAGCAACGGCTGCACGCTGGCATTGACCGCGGCTGTCACGCCCCTTTCAAACTCGCGGCTCTCAGACAGCAGCGCGTGTCCAAGCGTGACGAATTCGTTCGGCCAGAGGTCCTCCAAGATCTCGCCCGCCAGCAGCTCGTGCACGGGGTTCGCGTAGGAGTGCAGGAAGTGAACCACCACGGCTTCGCAACCGGCATCAAGCAAGCGAACGGCCGCGGCTTTCAGAGCACGGGCATCAAGCGGTGTGATAACGCGGCCCTCGGCATCCATGCGCTCGGGCACCTCAAGCCGCAAATCGCGCGGTATGACAGGTTCGAAACGGCCGGTCATGCCGTAAGGTTGTGGCCGCGTGCGACGCCCCAGTTCCAGAACGTCGCGGAATCCGGCCGTGGTCAGCAACCCGGTGCGCGCGAGTTTTCGTTCCAGGACCGCATTCGTCGTGGTGGTCGTCCCGTGGATGATCAGTTGCAAGGCTGCGAGGTCGCATTCGGCCGACCTCAATGCCTCCATCACGCCCTGGGCCTGGTTGTCCGGGGTGCTGGGGACCTTGGCCAGTGTCACACGGCCTGTCGCGGTTTCGATCCGCACGAGATCCGTAAACGTCCCCCCGACGTCCACCCCCACGACTTCGGTGCGTTGGTGATTGGTCATGGGGTAAGTTCGCCTCGGGTTTGCAGATCATTGGTAGGTGGATGTCACGCGCAAGAGCGGCGGGTTGTCAACGTGCAACCACCCATACCTGCGCGGCAATCGGGGTGTGGCCCAGCACATAGACCCGATGATCGTTGGTGTTCAGCGAGACGGAAAAGATGTGCTCGCCGGCTGGCAGGGCCCCTACCGTCAGCGGTTCGCCGAACACCCGCCCCAGCTTGAGCCCATTGAGGTAAAGGTGACCGTGGCCAA
>CAYWND010000386.1:0-3349 GCA_964459085.1 uncultured Oceanibium sp.
GAGGCGGCGTTCTACATCGCGTCGAAACCAGAGCTTTCGGCGCAGGAACTGGCCACCGCGCTAGATCTGAAAGCCACGATCGAGGTCGCTGGCGCCTTTCGCGAAGGGCTGGACTACGAGGCCTGTTTCGCGAAGGGCATCGAGGTCCTGTCGTGTTCCCCCGGGTTCCGGAATTCGGTGGCTGAAATGGCTTTGGCGATGATGCTGGCGGGGGGACGCGGGCTGGTCGAGGAGCATGAAGCCTTCCGCACCGGGACCGAACGCTGGTTGGACGACCGGGACGCGACCGACTTTTCCCTGTATCGCCAGACGGTCGGATTTATCGGCTACGGTCAGATCTCTCGGGAAACGCACCGCCTGATCGCACCCTTCGGACCGCAAGTCATGGCCTACGATCCGTACCTAACCGAGACCGGCACGGACGCGGAGTTGACTGACCTGGCCACGCTGGTTCGATCCAGCCGCGTCGTGGTTCTGGCCGCTGTCCCGTCCGAGGACACGCGCGGGCTGCTGAGCGCGGATCTGATTGCGCAACTGCAGCCGGGGGCGCTTGTTGTTGTCATCAGCCGTGCCTGGTGTGCCGATTTCCCGGCGCTGATCGGGGCCGCGGAACAGGGGCGCATCCAAGTCGCGACAGACGTCTACCCGTCAGAACCCATTGCGGGCGCAGACCCGCTGCGTAACAGCCGCAATGTGATCCTATCCCCTCACCGGGCGGCCGCCGTGCCTGGCGGGCGGCACCTGATCGGCGACATGATCCTGCACGATGTCCAGGCGATCCTGGACGGTCGCGCGGACCGCCAGCTAAAGCGCGCCCAGCCCGAGATGGTTGCGGGCCTTGTGTCGGCTCAGCAGAAGATGAACGCGATGCCCAACACATGACCTCTTGGAACTGGGGTATCCTGGGCACGGGCAACATTGCCCGATCCATGGCCTCGGCCCTGCCACATGTGCCAGATGCGTGCCGCCTGGCCATCGCTTCGCGATCTGTGGATGCCGCGCAGGCTTTTGCCAAGCGCTACGGCTTCGAGCGCGCCTATGGCGGCTATGACGCGCTTCTGCAGGACCCAAAGGTCGACATCATCTATGTCGCCACGCCCAATGCCCTGCACAAACACAACGTTATGGCGGCGCTGGCGGCAGGAAAGCATGTCCTGTGCGAAAAGCCCATGACGTTGAGCGCCCTGGACAGCGCCGCCTGCTTTGACATGGCCGAGGCGAAAGGCCTGGTCCTGATGGAAGCGCTTTGGACCGCGTTCTTTCCTGCGATGCAAAAGGCCGTCAGCCTGATCCAGGGGGGTACGATCGGGACCCCGCGACATCTGACGGCGAACTTCGTGTCCTATCGCGACCCTGCGCGGCACCCGAACCTGTTCGACCCGGCCTTAGGCGGTGGCGCCCGTGCCGATCTTGGTATCTATCCGCTGGCGGCGGCCCTGCTGCTGGCCGGACCGATCGAACAGGCGCGGTCGCAGTCGATCTTTGGCCAAACCGGCGTGGACGAAATGACTGCCTGGACGGTCCAGCATCAGAATGGCGCGTTGTCTATGCTGTCCTGTGGGTTTCGTGCCGACTTGCCCGTCGCAGTGCGTTGCGTCGGCAGCAAGGGCAGCCTCGAGATTCCGCAAAATTTTCACCGTCCAGACTGCGTCAATCTAACGACGTCCGACGGCCGCCACACGATCAACCTTCCCTACATCGGGAACGGCTATGCGCATGAGGCCATCGCGTTTCAGCAAGGGCTTTCCAAGCCGCAGACGACGTGGGGGCGTGTACAAACCACAAGTTGTGCGGAACTTCTCCAGGCCCCGGACCCCTGATCCTCACAATGCATTCTGCGGGATTGTTGATGCCAATACAGACTCGCGCTGCAAGCTGCCACCGACACTTGATATGATGCTGATCGGCCGCGCGTTTTGGTGTTGTTGCAACCGCAACAACTGAACAGTCTGCCAGCAAGCCATTCCTACGATTGACGAGGAAACACCTCGATCACATAGAGTATTGCGGCTCTATTTATGCTCTAGGGATTTCAATGATTTGCGTTGTTTCGCCATTGAAGATCACCACGACAGATTTCGACGCCGGCCGCTTAAAGTCGTTGACTCAGTTTGAATGAGGGGGATCAATTGGTGCCACTTTGGATCACAGTGCATTTAGGCGGAGAAGAAAATAATGGGTATCCGAGTACTACTTGCAGGCGCTATTTTGGCGCTGGGGACACAATCGGTTTTTGCCAACTCCGAGGGTCAGGTCGCTTTCCTGGAACAAGGCTGGGATAGCGATCTCCGAGAACTGTTCTACCATACGCCGCAAGGCTCACACATGATGCCTGCCGATCTGTTCGCGGCACTGGAGCAACCCGGCGGAGGGATGCGCTTTGGTGATCCAGCCTACCTGGAGCAGTTCGGTTTTCTTTCTCAGGATACCGCCTCGCCCCTCAATCCACAGGGGTATCCAATTGGAATTGCCGTAGAAACAGATGTGAACCAGGTCGGGCTGACCTGTGCGGCCTGTCATACGGCCGAAGTCGAAGTCAACGGGGAGCGCTTACGCGTTGATGGCGCGCCAGCACACCTTGATTTCGACAGCTTCTATCAAGCGCTTGCGACTGCGGTCCGACAAACCGCGGCGAGCGATCCGCTATTCGACCGATTTGCCGCGAATTTCGGAGCGACCGAGGACGCGGAGAAAAAGGCTCTTCGAAATCGGCTCAGGTCGTTCAGCGTAGCGCTTACAGCGGATGCTGTCCTGCGCCGTCCGGCGATCGCTTCGGGATTTGGGCGCGTTGATGCCCTGACCCAGATCGTCAATTCACTGGCTGTGACCGATCAGTCCGCACCGCAAAATATGTACCCTGTGGCCGCCCCTACCAGCTATCCTCCGCTGTGGCTGACGCCAGATCTGGAGTTCGTGCAGTGGGTCCCGATTGCGGCCAGCCCGATCGCGCGAAACGGGGGACAGGTTCTCGGGGTGTTCGGCAAGAGCAACATGAGGCCAGATGCTGGCGCCGACGCGTTCTCTTCCAGCATCCTGTTGACCGAGTTGAAAGAACTTGAAGAGTGGCTGAAACAATTGTCACCGCCCGTTTGGGACGAGGCGCGTATGGGTCCCATCGATCCGGACCTGAGTGACCGCGGAGCTGAGCTTTTCCGCGACAACTGTGCAGCTTGCCACAACATGGCGCCCTATCGACGCACCGATCCTGCAGTCAACTTTTTCGGGGAGACCTTTATCGAAATTGGGCGCGTGGACTACAGCGTTGCCGGCACCGATCCCGCCTATGTCCAGAGCCTGTTGACGCGATATATCGCGACCAACGACACCACGGCGCAACTCTTCGATGGGG
>CAYWND010000387.1:0-3339 GCA_964459085.1 uncultured Oceanibium sp.
CAAGGTCCAGACCGAGGGCGGGATCGAACAGATTGTCTGTGGCGCGCCCAATGCGCGGGCCGGGATCAAGGTCGTGGTGGCAAAGCCCGGCGACTATATCCCGGGCATCGACACCACCATCAAGGTTGGCAAGATCCGGGGCGTTGAAAGCCACGGCATGATGCTGAGCGAACGCGAGATGGAGCTGTCGGACGAACATGACGGCATCGTCGAGTTGGGCGGTGATGCCCAGGTTGGTCAGCGCTATATCGATTATGCCGGCAAGAACGATCCGATGATCGAGATTGCCATCACTCCCAACCGTCCCGATGCGCTGGGCGTGCGGGGGATCGCGCGGGATCTGGCCGCGCGCGGGCTGGGCACGCTGCTGCCTGCCGAGACCGAGCCAGTGGCCGGTGCGTTCGCCTGCCCGATCACGGTTACGCTGGCCGAGGATGTGCGCGATAAGGCCTGTCCGTTGTTCCTGGGCCGGGTGATCCGGGGGGTCAGGAACGGCCCGTCGCCTGCCTGGATACAGGAACGTCTGCGGGCCATCGGGCTGCGGCCGATCTCGACCCTGGTGGACATCACCAACATCATGACGTTCGATCGCAACCGGCCGCTGCATGTGTTCGATGCCGACAAGGTTCACGGCAACCTGGTGGTCCGCAAGGCCGCCGAAGGTGAGACGCTGACCGCGCTGGACGAGGCCGAGTATACCTTTGACGGGACCGAAACGGTGATCGCGGATGACCGCGGTATCGAGAGCATCGGTGGTGTGATGGGCGGTCTGGCCTCGGGCTGTAGTGACGAGACGTTGAACGTGTTCCTTGAGGCGGCGTATTTCGATCCCGTCCAGACCGCGCAGACGGGGCGCAAGCTGAAAATCAACTCGGACGCGCGCTATCGGTTCGAGCGCGGGATCGATCCCGAGTTCACCCGCGAGGGCATCGAGATCGCGACCCAGATGATCCTGGACCTGTGCGGGGGTGAGGCATCCGAAGTGTATACCGCGGGCGAGGTCCCCAAAACCGCGCGGTTCTATCCGCTGGACCCGTCGCGAGTGTCCAGCCTGGTCGGCATGGACATTCCCGAGGCCGAGCAGGTGCGCATCCTGACCGCGCTGGGCTTTGGCGTGGCGGGCGAACATGACGGCATCGAGGTCTGGGTGCCAAGCTGGCGACCGGATGTGCTGGGTACTGCGGATCTGGTCGAAGAGGTCGCCCGCGTGACCTCGCTGACCAAGCTGAAGGGCAAGCCGATGCCGCGCCCCGCCGGTGTGGCGCGGCCCGTACTGACCGAGGCGCAAAAGCGCGAAACCGCGGCGCGGCGAACCCTGGCGGCGCTGGGTCTGAACGAATGCGTCACCTATTCCTTCATTGACCGGCGCGCGGCCGAACTGTTCGGCGGCGGGTCTGACGCGGTCATGCTGGGCAACCCGATCAGCAGCGAGATGAGCCACATGCGGCCCGATCTGCTACCGGGCCTTCTACAGGCGGCATCTCGCAACCAATCTCGGGGCATGTCGGATTTCGGCCTGTTCGAGGTTGGCCCCGTCTGGGACGGGGGCGAGCCCGAAGATCAGCATCGCCGCGCATCAGGCTTGCGGGTTGGTGCGACCGGGCCGCGAGATCCGTTCGGCGCGCGGCGTCCGGTGGATCTGTATGACGCCAAGGCGGATGCCGAGGCGGTTCTGGCCGCCCTTGGTGCACCGGCCAAGCTGATGGTCCTGCGCACGGCACCGGGGTGGTTCCATCCGGGCCGGTCAGGTGTCCTGAGCCTGGGGCCGAAAACCCCGTTGGCGATCTTTGGCGAGGTCCATCCGCGCATTCTGGAGGCGTTGGATGTCAAGGGACCGGCGGTCGCGTTCACACTGATGCCAGACAACCTGCCCAAGGCCCGCAAGTCCGGCACCACCCGCGCCGCGTTGCGCCTGTCGGATTATCAGGTCGTTGATCGGGATTTCGCCTTTGTCGTGGACAGCGATGTCGAGGCCGACAAGATCCTGCGTGCGGCCCAGGGCGCGGACAAGGCGCTGATCGCTGCGGTTTCTGTCTTTGATGTGTTCGAAGGGGCGAAGGCCGAGGCGCAGATGGGCGCGGGCCGGAAATCGGTCGCCATCGCGGTGCGGCTGCAGCCGACCCAAGGCACCCTGACCGACAAGGACATCGAGGCGGTGTCCGACAAGATCGTCGCCGGCGTGACCAAGGCGACGGGCGGCGTGCTACGCAGCTGACTGGCGCCTCGGTCGAAACATCTTGATCTGATGGACTGATTCGGGCTAACACGCGCGTCCGATCAACCGGGGACCGTTCCCATGACTGTACAACTGCCACCCGATGGCGCGGCGCGTGCCCGCCTGACCTGATCGCCCGCGGGGTCGCCTGCGGGCCCCTTTTGTCCTTCCCGCAGGATCCACACCATGACCCCCGAGGAAATCCGGGAGATCCGGGCCATTCTGCCCGAGGCTCTGCCGTTCATGTATACCCCTGACCGCGAATCGCCGTGGCTGCTGGCTGCGCGCATGCCCGTGCAGGCGCGGGTGTCCGACCTGAAGGCCGGGCCGCTGGCGCCGCTGCTGTCACGCCCGTTGGTGCGCCCGGTTGTGGCGCGCAGCGGCGGCCTGTTGCAGCGCGGCGACGTGGCGGCGACGGCCGAACCGTTCGGAGATCCGGCGCCGACCCCTGCCGGGTTGGCGGGGCAGTCCGTTGCGTGGGCGCAGGACTGGCGCGCCTATGTGCTGAGCTTCGATATCTGGGGCGATCGGCAGCACCACGCGTGGTCGCAGGTCAGCCGTCCCGGCGCCAACCTGGTGGTGCAGGTCGGATTCCCGCTCGATCATGCGAGCCTGTTCCACCGCTATCTGGGCAAAGGCGATCGGGCAAAGTTCGAGTTCGACGGCCACCCGATCCGGACCGCGGGTACACCGACGATGTCGTGGGCGCGGCTGGACATCTGCCTGGCCAGCGGCACCGCGCTGATCGAAGAGGTGCAGTCGGACTGGTTCCGCAACGTCCGCGAAGAGCGGGAATGGCTGGCGGACCGGACGCCGCGTTCGCGCGAGTTGCGCAATCTGCAGCGCTACGAGGCGGCACTGCGGGCGGCCTTTGCGCGGGACTGGGACCGGGTGACCCTGCTGGCGGTGTTGTGGCTGTTGAGCACCGAGTTTGGTGTCTCGACGGTCTACATGCACCAGCCGGGGCCGGGTGCGGTTCTGAAGCGGATTGCGGGGACGGCGCCCCCGGTGTCGATCTATCGCAAGCTGCCACGCGGCTTTGGCTTTGCCCCTGTGGCCGAGGCACCGGCGTTCCTGGAACACCCGCTGCGGCGGCGGCTGGCCGCGTTGCGCAGGCGGCATGA
>CAYWND010000388.1:0-3339 GCA_964459085.1 uncultured Oceanibium sp.
CGGGCGGTATGCAGAAACGCGCGGGGCTGGCCCCCGCCATCGCAGCCGACCCCGAGATCATCTTTTTCGCCGAACCCACGACCGGGCTTGACCCGATCATGGCGGGTGTGATCAACGAACTGATCCGCGAGATCGTGGTCGAGATGGGGGCCACGGCCATGACCATCACCCACGACATGTCCTCGGTCCGTGCCATCGCCGACAAGATTGCCATGATCCACAACGGCAAGATCCGCTGGACCGGCCCGGTGTCCCAGATGGAGGACAGCGGCGATCCCTACCTGACCCAGTTCATCTCGGGCAGCGCTGAAGGCCCGATCGAAGCGGTCAGATGACGCATAGCGCGCTGAAATACATCAACCTCGCCCTGCTGATCGCCTTCCCCGTGGCGTGGTTCGCGCCGCTGGCGGGTGCGGGCCTTTTGCCGTTCTTCAAACTTGACCAGATCTCGGTGATCACTGGGGTACAGGCCCTGGCCGAAGAGGATTTGCCACTGGCGATCCTGGTGGCGCTTTTTGCGATGGTCGCGCCGATCCTGAAAACGGCCCTTCTG
The DNA here is from genome assembly GCA_964459085.1 of uncultured Oceanibium sp. Lineage (GTDB taxonomy): Bacteria > Pseudomonadota > Alphaproteobacteria > Rhodobacterales > Rhodobacteraceae > Halovulum. Next base: position 554 of record CAYWND010000388.1, read on the forward strand.
GCCGCGATCCATTTCAATGCGCTGAAACCCCGGGCGCTGCCGTTTCTCAACGTCCTGTCAAAGCTGGCGATGACGGATGTGTTCCTGATCGCGGTCTATATCGTGGTCGTCAAAGGGGTCGGCCTGGGCCGGGTCGAGACCGCCTGGGGTCTGTGGTTCTTTACCGCCTGCGTTCTGACCTCGATCGCGGTCACCATGCTGACCAAACCGGCCAAGTGACCCAGATCGTCACCCTGCTGGCCGGCATCTCGGTCGCCGCGCTGATCTTTGCCGCGACGTTCTGGTCGGCGGCCCAGGTCTACCGCCAGACAGGCCGTTTGCGCCTGGCTCATGGAGCGGCACTGGCCCTGACCGTGATCGCGATGGCGGCACTGTCTTCGGCCCTGTGGGCCCTGTCTCAGGTCGCGGGTTTGCTGCTGATCCCCGCCGCACTGGTGGCCTTGGTGATGGAACGCGGCGCCAACCGCTTGCTGCCGCTGATCCACGTGCTCTTTGGCGCGGCGCTGCTTGCAGGCCTGCCCTTCGGCGGCTAAGTCTTCCAATGTCCCTTAACTATCCCCGCCGGAGGCTGCCCCGGCCTGCACCTTGATCGGACCTCGGACCCTTTGGCAAAGACCTCTCAGTTCATCTGCTCGGCCTGCGGCGCGATCCACAAGAAATGGGCGGGTCGGTGCGATCAGTGCGGCGAATGGAACACGATCCAGGAAGAGGCCGTGGGAACGGCGGGACCGCCCTCGAAATCCCTGACCTCGCATGGCCGGACCGTGCCGCTGTCGGATCTGTCGGCGCAGGACGCGCCTCTGACCCGCACCGCATCCGGTATAGACGAATTGAACCGGACGCTGGGCGGTGGCCTGGTGCCCGCCTCGGCGATCCTGGTGGGCGGCGATCCGGGGATCGGCAAATCCACCTTGCTGCTGCAGGCGGCGGCCGACTTCGCGGCGCGCGGCACCACCGCGATCTACATCACCGGGGAAGAGGCCGCGGCGCAGGTGCGCATGCGCGCGCAGCGTCTGAACCTGGCCGAGGCACCCCTGAGGCTGGCGGCCGAAACCAACCTGCGCGACATCCTGGCCACGCTCGAGGCCGAGCGTCCGGGCCTGGCGGTGATCGATTCAATCCAGACCATGTGGTCCGACCGCATCGACAGTGCGCCCGGATCGGTCAGCCAGGTTCGCGCCTGCGCGCACGAGTTGGTCAGCTTTGCCAAGCGGCGCGGGGTTGCGGTCATCCTGGTCGGCCATGTGACCAAGGAAGGCCAGATCGCGGGCCCACGCGTGGTGGAGCACATGGTCGACACGGTCCTGTATTTCGAAGGCGAACGGGGCCATCAGTTCCGCATCCTGCGCGCCGTCAAGAACCGCTTTGGCCCCGCCGACGAGATCGGTGTTTTCGAGATGACCGGCGCGGGGCTGGCCCAGGTCGCCAACCCCTCCGAGCTGTTCCTGTCAGATCGCGGCACACCCACGCCGGGTGCCGCGGTCTTTGCCGGGATCGAGGGTACGCGCCCCGTTCTGGTCGAGTTTCAGGCACTGGTCGCGCCCTCGCCGCTGGCCACCCCGCGCAGGACGGTCGTTGGCTGGGACGGCGCGCGTCTGGCGATGATCCTGGCCGTGCTCGAGGCCCGCTGCGGCATCTCGTTTGCAGGCCATGACGTCTATCTCAACGTCGCGGGCGGCCTGCGCGTATCGGAACCGGCGGCGGACCTTGCGGTTGCCGCCGCACTGGTGTCCGCCCGCCAGGATTACGCCCTGGACGCGGACGCCGTTTTCTTTGGCGAGATCAGTCTTTCGGGCGGTCTGAGACCCGTCGCACAGCCTGACGCGCGTATCCGCGAGGCGGGCAAATTGGGCTTTGGTTGCGTTTTTGCCCCAGAACAAATGAAATCATTGGGCAATTCTGGACTGACGCTGAACAAGTCCGCTACTGTTAAGGGGTTTATCGAGCAAACGTTTGGTGCAATAGAGGACTGAACGGGACAAAAAGAGGTATTGGGGCCGATGGAAGGCTTTACCATTGTTGATGGCGGGGTGGGGTTTGTCCTGCTCATTTCCGCCCTTCTTGCGTACTCGCGCGGGTTTGTACGCGAGATCATGTCGATCGTGGGATGGGTCGTGGCGGCGGTCGTTGCCTTCCTGTTCGCAGGTGACGCGGAACCCTTCATCCGCGAGATCCCAATCCTGAATCAGATCATTGGCACGAATTGCGAACTGTCGATCATCGCGGCCTTTGGCCTGGTGTTCGTCGCAACGCTGATCATCGTGTCGATTTTCACGCCGTTGATCTCGGGTGCGGTACAGAACTCGGCGCTTGGACCCGTCGATCAGGGCCTGGGCTTCTTGTTCGGGCTCGCCCGCGGCGTTCTGCTGGTTGTCGTGGCGCTGATCGTTTATGACCGCCTGATCGCCGGTGGCGAGGGCGTCCCGATGGTCGAGGACAGCAAATCGGTCGAGGTTCTGGCCCAGACCCAGGAACGCATCTCGGCCTCGCTGCCCGAAAACGCGCCGGCCTGGATCGCCGAACGCTACGAGCAGCTGACCGGATCCTGCGGCCCGACCACAACGCAGCCCGAAACCGGCGAAAGCACGCTGCCGCAGACCGGCAACTGACACCGGCCCACGGGATTGCCCACAGTTTGACCGGCCGCGCATCCCGCGCGGCCGGTTTTTCTTTGAACCCGCTGCGCGGTGTCACCGACCCATGGATATCTGACACGTTATTCAAGGATCTGATGCCATGTCTTTCCCGATCAAACTGCCGCTGACTGCCATTCTGGTGACAACCCT
>CAYWND010000389.1:0-3336 GCA_964459085.1 uncultured Oceanibium sp.
AGGATCGAATAGCGGGCCGAGTATTCGTTAACGTTGGCGGTGCGGTGGCGGATCCACTGGCGGGCGACAAAGACCGGCAGCTTGACGTGGAACTTGACCTCGCACATCTCGAACGGGGTCGAGTGCCAGTGGCGCATCAGATAGCGGATCAGCCCCTCGTCATTGCTGACCGACTTGGTGCCCTTGCCGTAGCTGACGCGCGCGGCCTGGGTGATCGCGGCGTCATCGCCCATATAGTCGATGACCCGGACAAAGCCGTGGTCCAGCACCGGGTGGGCGGTATATAGGCGGTTTTCCATGCCCGGCGAGACGACGCGCGCCGTGGGGGTCTGGACCCGGCTCTCGGCGATTTCATTTTGTTGTTCTGCGGTCAGCGGCATATCGTCAGCCCTTCGGGTCGGATGAGTCGGTGAGGCTATATGTTGCATGACTAGGGGCTGGGGACGCAAGATGAAGTGTGCCGCGATCGGCGCTTTTCTCGCCTCCCCGGCTGTGGGATGCGACCTGGCGCTGGTTCTGGCGGTGGATGTGTCGGGGTCGGTCAGCCCCAACGAATACCGGATCCAGATGGACGGGCTGGCGGCGGCGCTGCGCGATCCGCTGATTGGCGATGCGTTGGTGGCGGCGCAGGCGCAGGTGGCGCTGGTGCAGTGGACGGGCGAGTCGCGCCAGGACGTGACGATCGGGTGGCGCGAGATGCTGGATGTGGCGGCGATCGAGGCGCTGGCGGTCGAGATCGAGATCGCGCCGCGCCCCTGGTGGCAGTACTCGACTGCGATTGGCGAGGCGCTGCGGGTCTCGGCCAAGATGTTCGATCAGGTGCCGGATTGCGGTCGGCGGGTGATCGATGTGTCGGGTGACGGACGGTCGAACGAGGGGATGGGGCCGCGGGGCATGCGTCCGGTGCTGCGGGCGGGCGGGATCACGGTCAACGCGCTGGTGATCGAGGCGGTGGGGCGCGATCTCACCACGTATTTCGAGGATCATGTGATCTTTGGCCCAGGCGCGTTCGCGGTCACGGCGAACGGGTTTGACGACTATCCCCGGCGGATCCGCGAGAAGCTGACGCGTGAGATCACCAAGCAGCTGTCCGCGTTGGAGTGACGCAAGGTCACCCTGTTGGGGGCTTGATCGCGCCCGGGGTGCTATGCACGGTTCCACGAAAGGTCCTTGGGGAGGCGAACATGATATCCTGGATGAAGGCCACGCTTGGCGCGGCGGCGATTGTGGTGGCAACGGGTCCGGTGGCGGCGTCGCCGATCTCGGACATCTATTCCAGTCTTTGGTTCTTTGGCGACAGCCTGACCGATCCGGGCAATGTGTCCGAGGCGTCGGGCGGGCTGGCCCCGGGGCCGAACTACTTCGACGGGCGGTTTTCCAGCGGGCCGGTCTGGGCGGAATACCTGGACGATGGGTTCGATCCGCTGGATGCAGCCGCGTTCGATCCGGGCAACACAGCGAATTTTGCCTTTGGCGGCGCCTGGGCGAGTGACCGGACGCAGGTCCCGTTTGACATCCCCGACCTCAGCGATCAGATCGGATTGTTCGACCTGGCCTCGCCGCTGGCGTCGCTGGGGGCCCGCCCGCTGGCCGCTGTCTGGGCCGGTGCAAACGATATTCTGGGATCGTTCAACGATGCCGCCGCCCAGATCGCGGCGGGCGATCCGGTGACGGTTGATTTCATCGGCAACACCGTCTCGGCTGCGCAATCCGTGGCCGCCAGCGTGGCGGCCCTGGCCGCGCGCGGGATCAATGATTTTCTGGTACTGAACCTGCCGGATCTGGGATCGACGCCAAGATTTGCGCTGCTGAGCCCCGCGAATGCCGCGCAGGCCACCGACCTTACCAATCTGTTCAATGCGACCCTGCAGGCTGAACTGGCGCTGCTTCAGGCCGAGGGACTGGACATCACGCTGTTCGACGTCAATTCGGTTTTTGCCAGTCTGATCGCCGATCCCGCGTCGTTCGGTGTTCTGGATGCGACCGCTCCTTGCATCATCCCCGATGCAAATCCGTTGGCGCCGCCTTTGGCGGGCCCCTGCCCCGTGCCCGATCTGCTGGCGTTCTATGACCCTGTGCATCCCAGCGGCACGATCCATCAGCAACTCGCCGGCCAGATCGAGGCGGTTCTGGTACCGCTTCCGGCGGGCATCCTGCTGCTGACAGCCGCCCTTGTCGGATTGGGCCTCGTTCGCCGCCGGGTCTGAGCGCGATACATCCAAAATGCGCGGATGGGTGGTGGCATCCGCCGCGCGCTTTCTGTATCTGATCCCCAAGGGCCCCGCTTCAGGAGATCAAGATGAAAGTGAAATATCTGCACACCATGGTCCGCGTGAAGGACCTCGACGCCTCGATCGCATTCTACAAGCTGCTGGGCCTGGAAGAGACCCGCCGCATGGACAGCGAGGGCGGCCGCTTTACGCTGGTTTTCATGGCACCGCCCGACCAGCCCGAATGCCCGGTCGAACTGACCTACAACTGGGATGGGGACGAGGGGCTGCCCAGCGACAGCCGCCATTTCGGCCACCTGGCCTATCGGGTCGAGAACATCTACGACATGTGCCAGCACCTGATGGACAACGGCGTGACCATCAACCGCCCGCCCCGTGACGGGCACATGGCGTTTGTCCGCAGCCCCGACAATGTGTCGGTCGAACTGCTGCAAGAGGGCGAGAACCTGCCCCCGCAAGAGCCCTGGTCCAGCATGGGCAACACCGGTCACTGGTAGGGCCATTGCAAAAGCTGCGACGTTCCGGCCTGCTGGCCGCCGCGCTGTTTGCCCTGGGCAGCAGTGCGGCTGGGGCGGCCGATCCGGCCGTCCATGCCAGCCTGGCCGCCGATCTGGATGGCGACGGAAAGACCGAGTTGGCCGTGGCACTGGGCGGGCCCGAAGTCACCTTGGTGATCCTGGCGCCCACCCCACCCCACGACGCCCTGTCGGTTGTCGCATCCGGCACCGGTATTGCCTGGACCCAAGCGGGCGAGGACGCACGGCTGGATCAGGACCCCGCGACCGGCAGCCTGAGGCTGACCACCTCGAACTACGGGATCGGTCGGAACAAGTGGGAACAGGTCCTGACCATCGCCTGGCGCGACGGTGCCTGGCGGATCGCAGGCCTGGATCATAGCGGCTTTGACACGCTGACCGCCGAAGGCGCGGACACCTGTTCTGCCAACCTGTTGACAGGACGGGTCATCATCGACGCCCCGGACGGAACCCGCAGCGAACGGCGGCTGACCGGCCCCGCGCCCACGCTCGCCCGGTGGCAGGCGGGCCGGGTAGGCGAGATCTGTGACTGGTAAGCGGAAAATTTACTTGGCCACCGGGCGTTAGCC
>CAYWND010000390.1:0-392 GCA_964459085.1 uncultured Oceanibium sp.
CGGGGTCTTCGAAGACCGCCTAGACGATCAGGTCGCAGCCGGCGAGGTCGGCGTAGTCGGTGGTGGTCTGAATCCGGCTCAGCACCTCTTCCTTTTTCTCGGGCGTGACACGCTTGCGCTGGATGCCCTTGTCGAGAATGCCCTCCGAGTAGGCCTTGCCCTTGGCGGTGGCTTCGTCGTCGCGGTCCAGAAGCACGACCTCGATGCCGGCATTGGCCGAGACATAGGCGATGCCCGCGCCCATCATGCCGGCGCCGAGGACGCCAACGCGTCTGACGGTCTCGTCGTCGACCGCCGGGCGGACGGCGCCCTTTTCAAGTGCTGTCTTGTTGAGGAAGAGCGAGCGGATCATGGCCGAAGAAGACGGGTTCATCAGGACGGAGGTGAACCAG
>CAYWND010000390.1:402-3335 GCA_964459085.1 uncultured Oceanibium sp.
CCTCGATCTTCAGCGCGGTGTCGAAGGGGACCTGGGTGCCTTCGTAGATCGCCGAGAGCAGCGCTTTTGCCGCCGGGTAGACACCTTGCGTCTTGCCATGGATCATGGCCGAGGCGCCGACATAAGTCATGAAGCCCGCCGGGTGGTAGGGCGTTCCCCCGGGCATCTTGAAGCCCTTCTTGTCCCAGGCGGGGATGATGTCGTCATCCTTGGCGTTCAGGACCCAGTCCTTGGCCGTGGCGAGGAGCTCGTCTGCCGGGACGACATCGTCGATCAGGCCCGAGGATTTGGCGCGCTTGGGATCCATCATCTTGCCTTCCAGCAGGATGGGCGCGGCGCTCATCAGGTCCATCATGCGTGTGACCCTGGTGGTGCCGCCGCCGCCGGGGAAGAGGCCGACCATGATCTCGGGCAGGCCGATCTTGGCCTTGGGGTTGTCGGCCATGATCCGGTGGTGGCAGGCGAGCGCCAGTTCGGTGCCGATGCCCGCACAGGTGCCCGGGATGGCGCAGACGATGGGTTTGCCACCCTTGTTGGTCTTGGGGTCCATGGTGTTGCGCTCGAGCTTGCGCAGGATCTTGTGGCCCGACATGGTGAAGTCGAACAGGCCCTGAGCAGGGTTCTGGCCGCTTTCCTCGCGGATCTTGGCCAGCACGTTCAGGTCCATGCCCCCGGCAAAATCCTTCTTTGCCGAAGTGATGACCGCGCCCCTTACCGCATCGTCGGCGATGATCTTGTCGATCAGCGCGTCGAACTCGGCAAAGCCCTCGCGGGTCATCACGTTCATCGAGGTGTCGGGCTGGTCCCAGGTGATGGTCGCAACGCCGTCTGCGTCGACGTCAAATTTGAAAGTGGTCATGGAGCGGGTCCTCTCTCAGGCGGTCTTGTCTTCGGGGGGCGTGGCGAGATCCCAGGGCTGGGCCTCGTCGGAATGGATGATCTTGCGTGGGGCGATCTGTCCGGGATCGTCCAGCGCGCCGGCAAACAGCATCACCAGGGTTTCGGCGCGCGTTGGCAGGCCAAACAGCGGGCTGCCGCAAGTCGGACAAAAGTGGTTCGTCACCATGTGGCCCGAGGCGGCGGGCCGGGACCAGCTGGCCGTCTCGCCCGTGACCGAGAAGCCGTCGCGCGGGATGCCGCTATGGACCGCGTGGCCCGTGCCGGTCAGTTGCTGGCACTGGCGACACTGGCAGATCATGGAAAACTTGATCGGGCCAGCCGCGGCAAAGCGGATAGCGCCGCAGGCGCAGCCGCCGGTGATCGGCGCCGGGCTCATGCTGCGGTACCTTGGTGTGCGGGGCGGTTCAGCCGTAGGCTAGACCACCGGGCGTTCGAGGATTTCGTTGTGGCTGACGTGCATGGAGATGCGCAGGCTGTCCAATTCGGATCGCAGCACGTAGGTTGATACGAAGCTGCGGACCTCTTTACCGTTCCGGTCAAGGAACGTGAACCGGACGTCCACCATGCGGACCCCACCTGGATAGTGACGGCTGTCCAGCACTTCCTTGTGGATCGCGGCAATGCCAACGCCCTGTGCGCGGCTGACCCGATCCAATTCGTCAACGAATTCTTGGGCGGTCTCGAAGATCTGGGCGCCGGTCGGACGCACCAGGGTGATGGGGAAGTCGTAGATTTGATCGATCTGCGAGTGGTCCCGGTCCAGCGTCGCGTCGACCAGTGTGTTGAGCAATGCGTGTAAAGCGGCATCCATGGTGTCGTCGCGCCTCTGTCCCGGTCCCCGTCCGTCCGCTCAGCCCGACGCGGCCATGTGCGGCCGTTCCAGCAGCGCGTTGTGCGAGACGATGGCGTTGAGCATCGGCCGAGGTTCGGTGTTGCGAAAGACGTAGGAACTGCACAGGACAAAAGCGACGGTGCCTGATGCATCCCGTAAAAGCCACTCGACATCGACAATGCGGAGCCCGGCCGAGAAGCTGCGTTCTTCGAGGATGTTGAAATCCATACTGTGCACACCGGCTGCGGTGTAGGCGTCCCAAAGCTTGGCAAGTTCGAACGCCGCGTCGTCATGAGAGTGATAGACGCGGCGGCTGCCCGGGCCGACCATGGTGCACGGCATCTCGCACCACGCGACGGCTGCGGCGTAGTCGCGTTTTGCCAGAGATTCGCCAAATCCCGACAGCAGGGACAATATGTCCTGCAATACGGCCTCCCCCGAGCAAGCAGTCTTTTACCAGCGGCGAGCCTAGACCGGTTCATCATTGGGAATCCACGAAAAATTACCGTCACTTGCCCCATGGTCGAAAATTGGCCGACGCCAGCCTGATGGGCGAGCCGTGTCATCACACGCGCTCGATGATGGTTGCGGCCCCCATGCCCGAGGCCACGCACAGGGTGGTCAGCGCAGTCCCCTTGCCAGTGCGTTCCAACTCGTCCAGCACCGTGCCAAGGATCATCGCGCCCGTGGCACCCAGTGGATGGCCCATGGCAATAGCGCCGCCATTGACGTTGATCTTGTCGTGATCAATGTCGAAGGCCTGCATATAGCGCAGCACGACAGAGGCGAAGGCCTCGTTCAGCTCGAACAGATCGATGTCTTTCTCGGTCATCCCGGTTTCGGCGAAGATCTTTTCGGTCACGGGGACCGGGCCGGTCAGCATGATCGTCGGATCGGTGCCGATCTTGGCCGTGGCCTTGATCCGCGCGCGGGGGGTCAGGTCGTATTTCTTGCCAAACTCCTCGTTCCCGATCAGCAGTGCGGCCGCGCCGTCAACAATGCCGGACGAATTGCCCGCGTGATGCACGTGGTTGATCCGTTCCAGGTGCGGGTATTTCAGCAGGGCCACCGCGTCAAAGCCGGGCATCACCTCGCCCTGGTCCTTGAATGCGGGCTTTAGTGCACCCAGCGCCTGCATGTCGGTGCCCGGCCGCATGTATTCATCCCGGTCGAGGATCGGCAACCCGGCGCAGGCGAAAGG
>CAYWND010000391.1:0-3333 GCA_964459085.1 uncultured Oceanibium sp.
ATGAACCCCGACCAACTGGCCCCGGGCGAACGCTGTGCCTCGACCTCGAACCGCAACTTCGAGGGCCGACAGGGATACAAGGGCCGCACCCATCTGTTGTCCCCCGCCATGGCGGCGGCGGCGGCGATCACCGGGCGGCTGACCGATGTGAGGGATTTGTGATGGAAAAGTTTACCAAAGTCGAAGGCGTCGCGGCGCCGCTGCCGCTGGTCAATGTCGATACCGACATGATCATCCCCAAGCAGTTCCTGAAGACGATCAAGCGGACCGGACTGGGAGTGAACCTGTTTGACGAGATGCGCTATGATCGCGAGGGCAACGAAATCTCGGATTTCGTTCTCAACCAGCCCGCGTACCGGAAAGCTCAAATTCTCGTCGCCGGGGACAACTTCGGCTGCGGGTCCAGCCGTGAACATGCGCCCTGGGCCCTGATGGATTTCGGCATCAAGGTTGTGATCGCCCCCTCGTTTGCGGATATTTTTTACAACAACTGCTTTAAAAACGGCATCTTACCCATCGCTCTGCCCCAAGAAGAGGTGGACAAACTGATGGATGATGCGCAACGTGGTGCCAATGCGGTCCTGACGGTGGATCTGGAAAACCAGACGATCCAGGGGCCGGATGGCGGTGAGATCTCGTTCGAGGTGGATCCGTTCAAAAAGGAATGCTTGCTTAACGGTCTGGATGATATCGGACTGACATTGAAGAACGAAAGCGCGATTGACCGGTTCGAGGCGGACTATGCCAGCCGCGCACCATGGGCGTAACCAGGACGGGAGAGTAATCCCGCTGACGCAAAGGGGGACGAAAGCGACGTGTTCGGCCGTCTGCTAGGGGCGATTATCCGTGCGATGTTGATGGTTGTGGTCATCGCATCGCCCGCGTTCCTGTTGCCGTCCGTATCTGTTGCAAGTCAGGAGATTACGCTGATCATCGCGGGGATCGCGGCGGCGTTCACGATTTTCGAATACGCCTCGACCCACCCGGGATTGATCGATTTCCGCTTTGCGCCGCCCTATAACCGGATCCGCTTTGTCGCCCTTGCCTGCCAGATCCTGTCGTTGATCTTCTTGTGTCGCGCCCTTGACGGGATGGACAACTTTGGCCCCACGGTCATCCGGATGGCGGATGCCGCCGTGGCGCTGCTGACCTTCCCGCTGAGCCCCGTGGACGTGGCAGCGGAAATGATCGCGGTGGGGGAAGGGCCGGAGTTCACGGTTCTGATCCAAAGGGCCGCGGCGCTGAGTTTCTTTGTGACCTTCGCCAGCCTGGGCTTTTTCGGGGTAATCCTGTGGCTGTTCCGCTGGCCTGTCGGGCGGCGGGACTTCAACCTGTGGATCAACCTGCCCACGTTCGAGCCGGGCTATGGCCGTGATGTCGAACGCCGTCTGCACCGCGATGGCGTCATCAACATCCTGGTCGGCGTCGCGTTTCTGTACCTGCTGCCGGTTCTGCTGTCGCGGGCTGGCGGGTGGTTCGATCCCTCGGTGCTGAACAACTACCAGCCGCTGGTCTGGGGCGTGACCCTGTGGGCATTCTTTGCCGGGTCGCTGATCATCCGGGGGGCAGCAATCCTGAAGGTCTCGTGGCTGGTCCGGCGCACACGCAACGTCTGATTTCGCTGACTGCGGCATTGGTCCTGGGGGCCTCGGCGGTCTGTGCGGATACACTGCGCGTCGCTGCGTTCAATGCCTCGCTCAGCCGATCTGCACCTGGACTGCTGTTCGGTGAATTGACGGACACCAAGCCCGATCCGCAGATCGATGCGGTGATCGCCGTCATCACCGAAGTGCGCCCCGACATCCTGCTGATTGGCGAGTTTGATCACGATGCCGGGGGCGAGGCTTTGGCCGCTTTCAGCGCGCGCCTGGCAAAAGCCGGTCACGGGATGCCGCACAGTTTCGCGCCGCCATCAAATACCGGGGCGCCCAGCACTGTCGATCTGAACGGGGATGGTCGCGACACCGGGCCCGAGGATGCCTTCGGGTTCGGGCGCTTTCCCGGGCAATATGCGATGGCGCTGCTGTCGCGCCACCCGATTGATGCTGCCGATGCCCGCACGTTCCGTACGTTGCGTTGGGCGGACTTTCCCGGCGCGCTGCTGCCGCAGCGGCCAGACGGCGCGCCGTGGTTGTCCGAAGCTGCGACAGAGGTTTTTCGGCTGTCCTCGAAGTCTCACTGGGACGTTCCGATCAAGACACCTGCGGGGCGACTGAGCATCTATGCATCGCACCCAACGCCGCCGGTGTTCGATGGTCCCGAGGATCTGAACGGGCGCCGCAATCATGATGAAATCGCCTTCTGGACCGCTTACCTGGACGGTGTGGCGTTCCCGGATGACACAGGGCGAACGGCCGCCAGATCTGACACACCGTTCGTGATCCTGGGTGATCTGAATGCCGACCCGCAGGACGGCGACGGGCTGCGCGAGGGGATCGGCACGTTGCTGGCCCACCCCGCAGTGATCGACACCGGCCCACGCAGCCCCGGCGGCCTCGCCGCGGCTGGTCAAGGTGGGGCCAACACACGCCACCGGGGCGATCCCGCCATGGATACCGCGGATTGGCGCGACAAGGGCGGGCCCGGGAATTTGAGGGTGGACTATGCCCTGCCCTCCTCGGGCCTGACCGTGTTGGCCTCGGGCGTGTTCTGGCCCGAACCCGGGACACCGTTCAGCGCAGCAGCAGCCGAGGCGTCGGACCATCGCCTGGTTTGGGTGGACGTGCAGCTTCCTGACTGACCCGCCGGGCTTGACGCCCCTGCCCCGACCGATTACCCCCGCCATGGCATTTCCCGCACGAGGTTTCCCGACATGAGCAATCCTTCCCTTCTGATCCTGCCCGGCGATGGCATCGGCCCCGAGGTTATGGCCGAGGTGCGTAAGGTCATCGAATGGTTCGGGGAGGCGCGGGGCCTGACCATTGATGTGTCCGAGGATCTGGTTGGTGGCGCGGCCTATGATGCGCATGGCACGCCCCTGACGGACGAGACAATGGAACGCGCACAGGACGCGGACGCGGTGTTGCTGGGTGCCGTCGGCGGCCCGAAATACGACGACCTCGACTTCAGCGTAAAGCCCGAGCGCGGCCTTCTGCGGCTGCGCAAGGAGATGGATCTTTATGCCAACCTGCGGCCGGCGCAGTGTTTTGACGCGTTGGCCGATTTTTCGTCGCTGAAAAAGGAGGTCGTTGCCGGTCTGGACATCGTGATCGTGCGCGAGCTGACCAGCGGGATCTATTTCGGAGAACCGCGCGGGATCATCGAAGAGGGCCCGTCCGACCGTTGTGGTCGGTCAGTTTGCCGTGGTCCATCACCTGCAACAGAATGTTGTAG
>CAYWND010000392.1:0-208 GCA_964459085.1 uncultured Oceanibium sp.
CTGGCCCATTCGACCGAACGAATGCAGGAGTTCGAGCGAGCGCGCGGTATGGGCCAGTACCAGGGTGTCGATATCGAGATCATCGACGAGACCGAGATCAAGGCGCGATATCCGTTTATCGAGACCCACGACCTGAAAGGCGCGCTTTACGATCCCAATGACGGCGACATCGACCCCGCACAATTGACCCAGGCGCTGGCCAAGGGTG
>CAYWND010000392.1:237-3322 GCA_964459085.1 uncultured Oceanibium sp.
GCCGCGAAAACGGCGAATGGATCGTCGAGACGCCCAAGGGCGAGATCCGCTGCGAGTACGTGGTCAACGCTGGCGGCTACTACGCGCAACGCATTGGCGAGATGTTCAAGCCGTTTGGCGGCCGCACCGTTCCAATGATGGTGATGAGCCACCAGTACCTGCTAACGGACGAGATCCCCGAGATCGAAGCGTGGTGCAAGGACACCGGCAATCCCAAGCTGCCGCTGCTGCGGGACGTCGACACGTCCTACTATTTGCGGCAAGAGAAGTTCGGCCTGAACCTGGGCCCCTACGAGCGCAACTGCAAGGCGCACTGGGTCTCGCCCGACGATCCCATGCCCGAGGATTTCAGTTTCCAGCTGTATCCCGACGATCTGGAGCGGCTGGAATGGTATGTCGAGGATGCGATGGCCCGCGTGCCCCTGCTGGGCGAGGCGGGAATTTCCAAGATCATCAACGGCCCCATTCCCTACGCACCCGACGGCAACCCGCTGATCGGCCCGATGCCCGGCGTGCCCAATGCGTTCGAGGCGTGTGTCTTCACCTTCGGCATCGCGCAGGGCGGCGGCGCGGGCAAGGTGCTGGCCGAATGGATCACCGAAGGTCAGACCGAATGGGATATGTGGTCCTGCGATCCCCGTCGCTACACCGACTACACCGACCAAGACTATTGCATCGCCAAGGGGATGGAGATCTATGGCCACGAATATGCCATGCACTTCCCTTGGCACGAATGGCCCGCAGGTCGCGACAAGAAACACTCGCCCCTGCAGTCGCGCCTGGCGGACGCTGGTGCGGTGTTTGGCGCCTATAACGGTTGGGAACGCGCGAACTGGTACGCGCAGCCCGGCGACGACACGTCCGAGGCGGCAACGCAGACCTGGAACCGCGCCGGCCCGTGGGAGCCGCGCATCCGCGAGGAGTGCGAGGCCGTGCGAGACCATTGCGGCATCCTGCCCATCACCGGGTTCAGCCGAATGAAACTGGCCGGGCCGGGAGCGCGCGACTACCTGGACAGCCTGACGGCCTCGCGCCTGCCGGGACCCGGGCGGGTCGGGCTGATCTATTTCGCCGACGATCGAGGCCGGATCGTCACCGAGACGACGGCCTTTGTGCACAGCGACGAGGACATCGTGCTGGTCACAGCGGCCGTCGCGCAGTGGCATGACGCGGAATGGATCCGCAAGTCCATGCCCAATGGGCTGACCCTGACGGATCACACCCACGAACGCGAATGCCTGCTGGTCACCGGCCCTGAGGCGCGCAACATCCTTGCCCCCCTGACCGAGGGTCATGATCTGTCCAAGGGCTGGCTGACCTATTCCACGGATGGCACTGTGGCGGGCAAACCCTGCACACTGGTCCGCGTATCCTTTGCCGGTGAACTGGGGTGGGAGATCCACTGCCTGATGGATGATGCTCCGGCGATCTGGGACGCCGTGACCGGCGCGGGCGCCAGGCCGTTTGGAATGTACGCGCTGAACGCCTTGCGGCTGGAGAAGGGCTATCGCGCCTGGAAAGGGGATCTTTCGACCGACTACAGCCTGCTCGAAGGCGGTCTGGACCGCTTCGTCAAGCTGGACAAACCGGTGGATTTCCCCGGCAAGGCCGCGTTGCTGAACGAAAAGCAGCAGGGCGTTGCAAAACGTTTTGTCACCATGACCGTGGACGCGGGTGAAGCTGATGCGCCGTATATGTCCACCGTCTGGCAGAACGGCACGGTCGTGGGCGAGACGACCTCGGGCGGCTGGGGCTATCGCGTGGGCAAGTCGATTGCGCTGGGCATGGTGCGGGCCGATCTGGCGGTGCCGGGCACCCGGCTGGAGATCGACATCTACGGCGAACGCCGCGCAGCCGAGGTGCAGCCCGATCAACCGCTCTGGGATCCGCAGAACGAAAGACTGCGGGCATGACGATCACAATTCTGGACGGGGGCATGGGGCAAGAGCTGGTCGCGCGCGCAGGGTTCCAGCCCTCGGGCCTTTGGGCCACCGAGATCATGATGCGCCGCCCGAAATTGGTCCGGGAGGTCCACACCGCCTATTTCGACGCTGGCGCGGATGTCGCGACCATGAATACCTATGCCATCCATCACGACCGGCTGGAGCACCACGGCATCCCGGACCAGTTTCAAGAGTTGCACCTGCTGGCCCAACGTCAGGCGCTGGCAGCACGTGATGCGGCGGGGCGGGGACAGGTGGCCTGCTCGCTGGGCCCGCTGGGATGGTCCTACAGGCCGGATATGACGCCTGAAGTTACAACCGCGGCGGGGCTGTATGCGGAAATCGTGGCCTTGCATGACGCCCATGTCGATCTGTTCCTGGCCGAGACGGTCAGTTCGCTCGATCACGCGCGTGGCGTGCTGACAGGCTGCGAGGCCGCGACCAAACCTGTGTGGCTGGCGATGTCGGTTGATGATGCGGATGGTACGAAACTACGCTCGGGCGAGCCGGTGGCCGAGGCACTAGGCCTATTGGATGTGTTCGACATCGCAGCACTACTGATCAACTGCTCGGTCCCCGAGGCGGTCAATCAGGCCCTGCCGGAATTGGCCGGGGCGCGCGTCCCGCTGGGGGCCTATGCGAATGGATTTACCCATATCTCGCAGGACTTCAAGGAAAAGGCGGCCTCGACCGACATGCTGCAGAAGCGGCAAGATCTGCCGCCCGAGAAATACCGGGATTTCGCACAAGGCTGGATCACGCAAGGCGCCACAATCGTCGGTGGCTGCTGCGAGGTGGGGCCAGCACATATTCGCGCGATCAGCGACAGTTTGAAGGTGGCGGCATGACGATCCCTGCCTCGGCACAAGAGGTGATCGCACGGTTTCCATTGGGCTTTGTCGGAACCGTTAACACTGACGGGACCCCTGCCGTATCGCCCAAGGGGACGTTCCTGGTGCTGGATGACCGGACGATTGGGTTTGGCAACATCCGTTCGCCCGGAACGCTGGCCAACCTGGCCACCAATCCGACCTGCGAGGTGAACTTTGTCGATCCGTTCCTGCGCAAGGGTGTGCGGATCGCGGGTCCGGCCCGGATCGTTTCGCACGGTGCCGAGTTCGATGATCTGCTGCCACGCTGGC
>CAYWND010000393.1:0-3309 GCA_964459085.1 uncultured Oceanibium sp.
AAGCTGGGTCTGTTCGGTTGGGGCCGCGAAAAGATGGAGGACCGGTGGGTTCCCGGCCTCTACCTCTATGGTGGGGTGGGACGGGGGAAATCCATGCTGATGGATCTGTTTGTCGAGCATGCGCCGGTCACGCCGCGCCGCCGAGTCCATTTCCACGCTCTGATGCAAGAGGTCCATGCGGCGATCCACGCCGCCCGCAAGACGGGCGTGTCTGACCCGATCCCGGTGGTCGCGGATGCCATTGCAAGGGACGCGACGTTGTTGTGCTTGGACGAGATGCAGATCACCGACATTACCGATGCCATGATCGTCGGCCGACTGTTCGAGCGGTTGTTTGACAAGGGTGTCGTCGTGGTCACCACGTCCAACCGCCATCCTGATGACCTGTACAAGGACGGGCTGAACCGGAACCTGTTTCTGCCATTTATCGCGCTGATCAAGGAAAGGCTCGAGGTCTATCATCTGGAAAGCGAAACGGATCACCGCCAACTAAGGATCCAAGGGCTGGAGATCTACCATTCGCCGCTTGACGAGGGCGCGCGCATGGCGCTGGACACAGCCTGGGACGGATTGACGGGCGGCGGTGACGGCGCGCCGCTGATCCTGCCGCGACAAGGCCGCGACGTGGTTGTGCCGCTTTATCTGAACGGTGTGGCGCGCGCGACCTTCACCGACCTCTGCGAAGAGCCGCTGGGACCGGGGGACTACTTGGCATTGGCCGATGCGATCCGGGTTCTGATCCTGGATGACATCCCCATCTTGTCGCGCGAACGGAACAACGCGGCAAAGCGCTTCGTAACCCTGATCGACGCACTTTACGAGGCGAAAGTGCGTCTGATCTGTTCCGCCGAAGCCCCGCCTGATACGTTGTACCTTGAGGGGCCAGGCGCCTTCGAGTTCGCCCGCACCGCCTCGCGCCTGATCGAAATGCAGGGTCAGGACTGGGGTGCCGATGCCTAGCTAGCCAAGATCCACAAATTCGTAGTGTTTGATTGTGCGGCTGGCCACGACATCGGCCTCGTCGGCGTGAATGTGCGGGTTTTCGTAGTCTTCGCCAACGAAGGCCTTGAGTGCATCAAGATCTTTCCAGACCATGACCATGCAGAATTCGCGCGGCGAGGTCCCTCGCGCTGCACCTGGGTATAACGCAACCAATCCGGGCGTTTTCTGCATCAGTGGAATTGCCGTTTTGTGAAAGAAGTCGGCGAACTGGGTTTCCTTACCCTCGTGTGTCGTGACCTGGAATACGCGCATTAACATCGATTGCCCTCCCTGAAAGAGGAGCAAAGGGTACCATGCTTAAAGATTCATTTTAGATAAATTAATCCTTGACAAGCGCGACCTTGGATATTATTCATCCCACATGAATTAATTTGAGCACAGCAATGCCACTCCTCGTTCTTGTCGCCGAAGTCGCCACGATCGCACTGATCGGACTTTTTGTCCTGATGCTGGCATCGGATGGGTTGCGCGGGCCGGTGTTCACAATCGCCAGCCGCGATCCAATCGGCCGCTTCTTCATCCGCAACATCCAGATCGCGTTTGTCCTGGGATATGGCGGCTTCTTCGCTTTCCAGGCCTATCGCGCCCTGGCCCTTTGACTTTTGGAGGCACCGACATGTCACCCCTCGCCATGAAGACACTTGCCGCCGCTCTGGTCTGGGTAGCCGCCCCGGCGCCCTTGTGGATCTGGGCAGCCTTTGCCCTGGCGGGCTGATGCGCGTAACGACACAAAGTGACTACGCATTTCGCGTGCTGATTTTCGCGGCGCTTCACGGCGACCGGCCAGCCCGTATCGCGGACATCGCGCAGAAGTACGGTATTTCGAAATCCCATCTGACGAAGGTTGTCTGGCACCTGTCAGAGGCCGGTTTCCTGGTCACATCGCGCGGGCGGCGCGGGGGGCTGCGCCTTGCCCGTCCACCCGAAGACATCAATCTGGGCGATGTCTTGAGGAAGATTGAAGACAACCGGTCTTTGGTCGAATGCTTTGGTCCTGGAAATGCCTGTGTCATCACCCCGGCCTGCGCTGCCCGCCGAATGTTTCGCGAAGCACAAGAGGCGTTCTTCAGCGTGTTCGACAAATACTCGCTTGCGGATTTGTTGACGCGACGCTCGGCGCTTGAGGAGTTGCTGCTTGAAACAGTTTGATCCGTAATTATCGCAGCCGCCGCAGTAGATCAGCAGACGCATACCCGTCCGGGGTCAGGCCGTTCGAGCGCTGAAAGGCCCGGATCGCCGCGATTGTGTTGGCGCCGATCAGACCATCGGGCTCGCCAGCGTCGAAGCCCTTGGCGTTCAGGCGCTGCTGAATTTCCATCTTCTCGGATCTGCTCAACGCACGGTCGGTGCGTGGCCAGCGCGCGACAAAATCGCCGCTGCCGCCAATCCGCGAGGCCAGATGACCCACGCCAATGGCATAGGAGTTGGCATTGTTGTAGCGCTTGATGACCTTGAAGTTGTTGAACACAAGGAACACCGGACCATTCGCACCTGCGGGGGCGAGCAACGCGCCAGGGCCGTGATCCCTCAGCGGTGCGCCATTGACCTGGCGCACGCCCAGTTCGGTCCAGCGGGACACCGGACGCACGATGTCCAGATCGATGTTACCGTAGTTGAATCCCTGCGGTAGCCGTACCTCGACCCCCCAGGGCTGGTTCTGACGCCAGCCAAAGGCGCGCAAGTAGTTCGCGGCTGACGCCAGCGCGTCGGTCGGGTCCTCGGACCACACATCGCGCCTGCCGTCGCCGTTGAAATCCTGCGCATAGGCAAGATAGCTGGTTGGGATAAACTGTGTGTGCCCCATCGCACCGGCCCAGGATCCACGCATCTCGGCGGGCGAGACATCGCCGCTTTGGATGATGCTAAGCGCCGCGATTAGCTGTTCCTCGGCAAACCGGCGTCTGCGGCCGTCATAGGCCAGCGTTGCCAGCGCCTCGATTACCCCGACCGAGCCCCGGAACGAGCCATAGTTTGTCTCCATTCCCCAGATGGCGATCACGGCCTCGCGGTCCACGCCATAGGTCGCCTCGATGCGATCCAGTTGGCGCGAGAAGCGCGAGACATGTCCGCGCCCGTTTTCGACGCGCGTGTCAGAAACTGCGGTGTCCAGATAATCCCAGATCGGGCGGGTGAACTCGGCCTGGTTGTTGTCAAGGCGGCGGACTTCCTGATTTATGCCGACGCCCACGAAGGCCGCGTCAAAAACATCCGCGCGGATGCCCGCGTTCAGCGCGCGCACCCGGAACGATGCCTGCCAGCTTTGGAACCCCGCGGGGCGCGGGCTGTTGGCGGCGGCGGGCGTTAGGT
>CAYWND010000394.1:0-3308 GCA_964459085.1 uncultured Oceanibium sp.
AACAGCCCCGATCCCATGATCAGCGCAATCCCGAACACGACGCTGCCCCCCAAACTGTCACCCCAGAACAACCAGCCCCAGAAAATCGCCAGCGGCAGGCCGACATATTCGAACGGCGCCACGGTCGAGGCATCGGCCATCCGGTAGGCCTGGCTGATGCCATAGCCCACAACGGCCGAGTTCACACCCAGCCCGATCAGCAGGTACCAATCCGTGCCCTCGGGCCACACCCACGCGCGCAACAGAAACAGCAAGCTCTCGTTTTCCAGCCCCACCGCATAAGCACCGTCGCCCGCGACCAGATAGAACGCAGTCGAAACCAGCACGAACATGCCCTGGATATAGAACGCCAATGCGGAGGCCTTGGACACCGCCCCCAGCTTGCGCGTCAGGATCTGGTTCGCCGCATATGTCAGGGCGGATATTGCCGGCAGGGCCAGGATGATCAGTGCCACGCCGCGTTCAGCCGTGCTCTCCCAGGGGCGCAGGACAAAGACCATGCCGACGAACCCGATCACCACCGCGCCCAGGCGATAGATGCCCACCCTCTCACCCAGAAACGGGATCGACAGCAGTGTGATCATCAACGGTGCAATGAAAAACAGCGCTGTCGCCTCGGCCAGCGGCACGACCGCCAGCGCGGTGAAATACGTCAGGTTTGACAGCACGATCAACATGCCCCGCGTGGCCTGCAACCACGGGGTCTGGGTGCGCAGGATACGAAAGCCCCCTTCGTACTGAACGATCATCAGCGTGAACACGATCCCGATGCCCGATCGGATGAACACGATCTGATGCAGCGGATAGCCCCCCGACAGCATCTTGATCAGCACATCATTGACCGAAATCGCGACCATCGCGATCACGATGAACAACACGCCCATCGCGGGGCGGTTCAGGGCCTGAGGCAGGGTTCCTTCGCTCATGGAGTGACCCTGGCCCCGAACCGGCGGCCGGGTCGCGCCTGTTACCGACCTGTGGTCGCAATCAGGCCCTGTCTGGAATTGAGCCCGCGAACCATATCGGATAAGCTGAATGTGTTATGGACAGCCTTGTTTCCACCGATTGGCTCGCAGCCCACCTCAGAACCCCCGATCTGGTCGTGCTCGACTGTTCCGTGCGGGTGGAAACGGACGCAAGCGGGGCGTTTCAAAACATCAGCGGCCGCGCGGACTTCGAAGATGCGCATATCCCCGGGGCGGGATTTGCCGATCTGACCGAAGAGCTCTGTGATGCCACAGCCAAGATCGAATTTGCCCTGCCCGACCCACGCGCATTCTGCGATGCAATGGGTCAGTTGGGGGTTGGCGACGACAGCCGCGTGGTGCTCTATGACAGCATGCTGAACGCCTGGGCGGCGCGGGTATGGTGGATGCTACGCTGGGTCGGTTTTGATCGCGCGGCCATCCTCGATGGCGGGCTTGATCTTTGGCGGGCCGAGGGTCGACCGCTGGTCAGCGGACCCTCGGCCGTGCGACCTCGCACCCTGACACCCCGGCCACGACCACATCTGATCGCGGATATGACCGAGGTACGCGCGGCGGTCGCGGGCAATGGGTCCCAGTTGATCGACACGCTGCCCACCGACTCGTTCAACGGCGAGGTTGCGATCTATGGGCGTGGCGGCCACATCCCCGGCGCCGTGAATGTCTGCGGCATGGAGTTGGTGGACGAGACCGGACGCTACCGCCCGCAGGCACAGCTTCAGGCGCTGCACATGGATGTCCCGGGCGACGGTCGCAAAATCACCTATTGCGGCGGCGGCATTCTGGCCTCGTCGAACGCCTTTATCATGACCCGTCTGGGGTATCGTGACGTGGCGGTCTACACCGCTTCGTTGCAGGAATGGGCTGCTGACCCCGAAAACCCGATGGTCCCGGCCTGATCCCGCCTTGCGCGGCCCTTCCGCGATACTATCTGGCAAAGTCAAACCGCCAGCGCGCAGCAAGGGACAATGCCGGTGACACTTCCCAATCCAGGCGCGTTGGCGCGCCTTGAACGCCTGATCGAAGGGACCACCTTTCAACGTGCGATAACAGCCGTGATCGTCATCAACGCGATCACCCTGGGGCTCGAGACCTCGGGCACAGCCATGGCTGTCGCCGGCCCGTTGCTTCTGACCATCGACCGGTTGTGCCTGATTATCTTCGTGGTCGAGATCGCGGCCAAGCTGGTCGTCTATCGCACCCGGTTTCCCCGCGATCCCTGGAACGTGTTTGATTTCATCATCGTGGGCATTGCCCTTCTGCCCGCCACCGGCGCGCTTTCGGTCCTGCGCGCGCTGCGCATCCTGCGGGTCCTGCGCCTGATCTCGGCGGTGCCATCAATGCGCCGGGTGGTCGCCGCACTTCTGAACGCGATCCCCGGAATGGGGTCGATCGTGGCGCTACTGTCACTGGTGTTCTACGTGTTCTCGGTCATGGCCACCAAGCTTTTCGGTGCGTCCTTTCCGGATTGGTTCGGCACCATACCCGCCTCGGCCTATACGCTCTTTCAGATCATGACACTGGAAAGTTGGTCGATGGGCATCGTGCGGCCGGTTATGGATGTCTATCCCCAATCCTGGGCCTTCTTTCTGCCCTTCATCCTGATCACCTCGTTCACCGTGCTGAACCTCTTCATCGGCATCATCGTGGACGCCATGCAATCGCAGCACGAAGAGGAACAGGCCGAAGAACGCGAGGCGATCCTGGCCCAGGCCGAGCAAAGCCATGACGAACGGGCCGAGATCCTGGCCGAGTTGCGCGCCCTGCGTGAAGAGGTGTCCCGGATCCGCGCTGACCGACCCTAGCGCCATACGCAGACGGCATGGCGTTTATCAGTCTGCCACGCAACCCCCACACTCAGCAGGGATGGCAATCTCGGCAGGAGTATTTTTCTGAGCAAAGAGGGCCCTTAACGAATTCTTAAGGGCCCTCTTTGCTCTTAAAATACTCCGGAGCGCGAGGCAGCGCCTCGCACACTCCTAATTTGCAGGACCGGATCAGCCTGGCGCAACCTTGGGTTAACGCCCCTTGAACAATCCGCCCAGGATGCCGCGGATCAGCTTTTGCCCCGACCGGCTGCGGGCGGTGCGGAACACCTCTTTGACCAGCACCTCGCCCAGATCGCCAGACGACGCCCGGCGGCTGCGACTGCGGCTGCCGGTCTTCTCGCTGCCTGGGGAATAGCGCTTGGCCTTCTTGAACTCGCGCGCCTTCGCCTCTTCCGCCTCGGCCTCTTCGGCCTCGGCCACTGCCGCCTCGGACCGCGCGCGCAGCTTCTCGTAGGCGCTCTCGCGATCCACCGCGGTTTCATAGAGACCTGCC
>CAYWND010000395.1:0-3301 GCA_964459085.1 uncultured Oceanibium sp.
GCGGCCTCGTTGATGAAGCCCGAACCCAGATGGGATCAGGCGTTGCGGTCTTTATTGGTGTCAATGACGGCAAGGCGGCGTTGGCCGTGGGCCTGACCGATGACCTCACCGACCGGCTCAGCGCGGTGGACTTCGTTAGAGCGGGTTCTGCAGCGGTGGGCGGCAAAGGCGGCGGCGGACGCCCTGACTTTGCTCAGGCCGGTGGCCCGGACGGCAGTCAGGCGAACGCCGCACTTGATGCCATTCGCGAGGCGCTGACGGCGGCCAGCACCCCAGCTGAATAGGCCGCACCATAAACCACTGGTGTAACCACAGCCGACGCCTATCCTGTCTGCCTTAGCGAATCTGACAGGTGGAGAGGGCGCGCCCATGGCTGTGGAAGGTCATGACGTCTGGCTGAAGGATGCGGCAGTCTTTCTGGTCGCCGCGGGTGTTATTGTGCCTGCGCTCAAAGCGGTGCGCATCAGCGCGGTGCTGGGGTTCCTGCTGGCCGGTTTGGCGCTCGGCCCTTTCCTGCTTGGCCGCTATGTCGACGATTTTCCCCTGTTGGAATGGGTGACGATATCAGACCCCGAGGCGGCGGCACCCTTCGCTGAACTTGGGGTGCTCTTCCTGCTCTTCCTTTTGGGGTTAGAGCTGTCTTTCAAACGCCTGTGGGCTTTACGCTTGGCCGTGTTTGGCGCGGGCGGAATGCAGGCGGTGGCCAGTGCCGCCGCGATTGGTGCAGCGTGCTTCTATCTTGGCCTCGTTGGGCCTGCTGCGCTGGTCATAGGCTTGGCGCTTGCGTTGTCCTCCACCGCGATCGTCATGCAAATCCTGTCAGAGGAGCGCCGCGTCGCCACGCCCACCGGGCGCGCGACGCTGGCTGTCCTCTTGATGCAGGACATTCTGGTGGCACCCATCCTGATCCTGGCTGGTTTTCTGGCGCGCGACGCGGACGGCAGGATCGGAGCGGCGCTTCTGGAAGCGGCCATCCAGGGCACGATCGCCATCCTCGTTATCCTGATCCTGGGGCGCTTTCTGTTGCGGCCCGCTTTCCGGCTTGTGGCCAAGGTGGGCGGTCGTGATCTGATGATGGCGATCATTCTGGCGACGGTGGTCGGAGCCTCGCTCCTCACCGCTGAGGCGGGATTGTCGCTGGCGCTGGGTGCGTTCCTGGCTGGCCTGCTGCTGGGCGAGACCGAATTCAAGCACCAGGCAGAGGTGGACCTTGAGCCCTTCAAGGGGCTTTTGCTGGGTGTCTTCTTCACCACGGTGGGGCTCAGTCTTGATCTGGGCGCTGTATGGGACAATGCCGCTCTGGTGCTGGGCGGGCTTGCAGCCCTGTTGGTGATCAAATTCCTCGTTGTTTTTGCAGCCGTCCGGGCCTTTGCTGGCGGCAATGCTGTGGCGCTGGAGACTGCCTTCCTGCTGGCTCCCGCTGGGGAGTTTGCCTTCGTCATTTTGGCCAGCGCCACGACTGGCGGCGTGGTTGCGCCTGACACGGCGACCATCGTGATCGCAATTGCGGGCCTGTCCATGCTGCTGACTCCCGGCTTCGCGGTTGTGGGCAAGCGCCTGGCGGCCTCCATCGAGGCACGATCAGAAACCAGCGAAACCCCGCCAGAGACGCTCGATCAGCTCTCTGATCTGACCGACCACGCGATTATTGCCGGCATGGGCCGTGTCGGAAGGGCGGCGGCGCGTGTGCTGGAGGCGGAAGGCGTTGAAGTGCTCGCTCTCGACCGAAACGCGAACAAGGTCAAAGAGGTCCGGAAGGAAGGCTGGCGTGTCTATTACGGCGATGCTTCCAACCCGGATATCCTGATCAAGGCGGGCGCAGAACAAGCTGCGCTGTTTGTGGTCACGGCCGACGATCCCGACAAAGCCTGCGCAATGGTGAAAGCCATCCGTGAGCAACGCGGCGATGCCACAATCCTCGCGCGCGCCCGCGACGTGGAACATGGCCAGCAATTGCGTGAGGCGGGCGCGACCCACGTGACGCCTGAAGCCATTGAAGCGGCGTTGCAGATGGCCGGTCGGGCACTGGAAGACTTTGGCGTGCCTGGTGATGCGGTCCGTGACCGCCTCAATCATGAGCGCGATGAAGAATACGCCCGGATCGAGCGCGAATAAAAAAGGGCGACCCGGTCGGGCCGCCCTTGATCAGTTCATGACGCAGTCGGACTAGTCTTTGCTGCCCTGACCTTTGGTTTCAGTGGCTGGCGCTGTGGGTGCGGCAGGGGCGTCACCGCCACCGGCCAGACCGGACAGGTCACCTGCTTTCAGGCCCAGCTCACCCATCAGGGCATCAACCAGCGGGGCCTGTGTGCGGTAGCGCAGAGCCGCTCCGACAGCCTGGTCAGCCAGGCCGCCACCGCTCGTTTCACCGCCCACGGCACCGGCAGCACCCACACCATTCAGGCCATCAACCTGAAGGATCTTGATGTCGCTGATCTGCTTGGCGCTTTCAGCAATGATGCGCGGCAGCTCTTCAAGCAGACGCAGGCGAACCTGCATGGCGATCTGCTCGTCCGACAAGATATTGCTCGCCTCGTTGATAGCGCGCTTGCCTTCTGCTTCCACCTTGTGGACCAGCTCAAGGGCTTCGGCACGCAGGCGATCCGCCTGCGCATCACCATCAGCGGCAATCTTCACCTTCTGCGCTTCAGCTTCCGCGGCGATGCGCACTGCTTCAGCGTGGTCAGCCGCAGCCGTCTTCTCAGCCTCAGCGGCCACGGTGACGGCAATGGCCTGCTGTTCTGCGGCCTTGCGGGCTTCGATCAGCTGGATCTGCTTTTCACGATCGGCGATTTCGGTTTCGCGGGCCGTGGTCACTTCTTCTGCGGCTTTGGCAGCAATCGCGCGGGCTTCATCGGCCTTGGCGTCGGCTTCGGACTTCTCGCGAGACTTTTCAGCCACCGCAATGTCGCGGTCCTGTTCAGCCAGGCGGATCGACTTGTCCTTCGACACGTCCGCAGCCTCAATGGCCTGCTTCTTGGCGATCTGCTTTTCCTCGATCAGGCGGTTCTTCTCGATCTCGCGCTCTTCGACCGACTGGTTGGAGCGGATATCGGCTTCACGCACCTGCTGAGAGGCTAGGATCTTGGCTTCTTCAGCTTCGCGTTCACGCTCAGCTTTCTCACGGGCGATCTGAGCAGACTGCTCGGCTTCGCGGATCTGAACTTCACGCTGCTGTTCCAGGCGGGCATATTCCTGATCTCGGGCGATCTGAAGCTGCTGGGTTTCAGCATCAAGGTTTTTACGCGCGATCAGAACCTCGGTTTCCTGCTCGATATCGTTACGCTTCTTGCGGCGCTCC
>CAYWND010000396.1:0-3298 GCA_964459085.1 uncultured Oceanibium sp.
ACGAACCTTGGCGCGCTGCCGCGGGATCTGGACGCCGCCCAGATGGACGGCCCGAGCCTGATCCTGTTTGGCCTTGCCCCCCGCAAAGCCACAGAAGCGCTCGACACGATCACACAGGAGATCGCCCTATGACCCGCCGCCCCTTTACCCCGAAGGTCGTCGCCGCGAACCACCTGCTGGAAGGCGATGCCGTCTGGCTCACCGAAGATGACACCTGGACCCGCGATATGGCCGAGGCCGAGTTGATCGAGGATGAGGCCATTGCCGATGACCGCCTGATTTTCGCCAGCGCCCAGAGCGACATCATCGTCGGCGCCTATCTCGTCGACGCAAAAGTTGGCGAGAAGGGTCCGGAACCGGTCCATTTCCGCGAGGCCTTCCGAACCCGCGGCCCGTCCAATTACCACCACGGCAAGCAGGCAGAGAGCTGAAAAGATGTATCACTACAATGACTTCGACGAAGCCTTTGTCCGCGCCCGCGTGGCGCAGTTCCGCGCTCAGGTGGAGCGCCGGATTGATGGCAGCCTAACCGAGGACGATTTCAAACCGCTTCGCCTGATGAACGGCCTCTACTTGCAACTGCACGCCTATATGCTGCGCGTGGCCATTCCCTATGGCACCCTGAACAGCCGCCAGATGCGCCAGCTGGCGATGATCGCAGACCGCTGGGACAAGGGCTATGGCCACTTCACCACGCGGCAGAACATCCAGTTCAACTGGCCGAAACTTCAGGACGTGCCGGACATGCTGGAGGCGCTGGCCGATGTCGGCATGCATGCGATCCAGACCTCAGGCAACTGTATCCGAAACGTCACCGCTGACCATTTCGCGGGCGCTGCTGCCGACGAGATCGAAGACCCGCGCCCCACGGCCGAGCTGATCCGCCAGTGGTCCACGGATCACCCGGAGTTTGCCTACCTACCCCGCAAATTCAAGGTGGCCGTCACCGGCAGTCCCAACGACCGGGCAGTCACCAAAGCCCATGATATTGGCCTGCGGATGGTCCGCAATGACGCGGGGGACCCGGGCTACGAGGTCGTGATCGGGGGAGGCCTGGGCCGTACCCCGATGATCGGCAAAGTGGTTCGTGACTTCCTGCCCAAAGAGGATCTGCTGGCCTATCTTGAGGCGATCCTGCAGGTCTATAACCTGTCCGGTCGCCGGGACAACAAGTACAAGGCGCGGATCAAGATCCTGGTGCACGAGACCGGGCTGGGCGAGTTGCGCGAAAAGATCGAGGCGGTGTTTGAACGCCAGCGCCCGATCCTGCCGCCTGTCGATCCCGCTATTGTCGCGCGGATCGAGGCAAGCTTTGCCGCGCCTCAGTGGGCCGAGCGCCCGCTGCCCACGCTTGGTGGCGACGCCGGCTTACGGTCGTTTATCGATACCAATGTGGCCGCGCACAAGCGGGCCGACCACGCGATTGTCAGCGTCTCGATCAAGCCCATCGGCGGCACTCCGGGAGACGCGACCAGCGATCAGATGCGGGTTCTGGCCGATCTGGCCGAGCGTTATTCCTATGACGAGATGCGCATCAGTCACGAGCAGAACGTGATCCTGCCACATGTGCATCGCGCGGACATCCCGGCGGTCTATGCCGCCCTGCGCGAGGCCGGATTGGCCACGGCGAATATCGGGCTGGTCAGCGACATCATCGCCTGCCCGGGCATGGATTATTGCGCGTTGGCCACGGCCCGTTCGATCCCGATCGCACAGGAAATCAGCCAGACCTTCGAGGATCTGGATGCCCAGCGCGACATCGGCCCGCTGAAGATCAAGATCTCGGGCTGCATCAATGCCTGCGGCCATCACCATGTGGGACATATCGGCATCCTCGGGCTCGATCGTGCAGGCGTAGAGAACTACCAGATCACATTGGGCGGCGACGGAACCGAGACTGCTGCCATCGGCGAACGCACCGGCCCGGGTTTTGCCTATGACGAGATTGTCCCGGCGGTCGAGCGGCTGATCGAGACCTATCTGGACATCCGCCAGGACAGCGCGGAGACCTTCCTGGAGGTCTATCGCCGGATCGGAATGGAGCCGTTCAAAGCGGCGCTCTATGGCGAGGAGAGGTCCCGTGCGGCTTGAACCGGCCTATCGTTTCGCGCCGGATCTGTCGCTGGACGCGCTGAACGCGCGCT
The DNA here is from genome assembly GCA_964459085.1 of uncultured Oceanibium sp. GTDB lineage: Bacteria > Pseudomonadota > Alphaproteobacteria > Rhodobacterales > Rhodobacteraceae > Halovulum. Next base: position 2,145 of record CAYWND010000396.1, read on the forward strand.
ACGAGGGCGCGCCGGCCGAGGACATCCTGCACCTAGCGCTGCGTTACTATGCGGGTGGGATCGGGATGGTATCATCCTTTGGCGCGGACTCGGCGGTGCTGCTGCACATGGCGGCGGGGATCAACCCGCATGTGCCGGTGCTGATGGTCGACACGCTGATGCTGTTTCGCGAGACGCTGGACTACCAGCGGACCCTGGCACGGCATCTGGGCCTGACGGATGTGCGCCGGATCGGGCTGACCGAGACCCAGGCGCGCGAGATGGACCCCTTGGGCGCGATGCACATTGCCGACCCCGACGGGTGCTGCCACATCCGCAAGGTCGCCCCGCTGGAACGCGCGCTGGCCCTGTTCTCGGCCACCATCTCGGGTCGCAAGCGGTTCCAGTCTGGCACGCGCAGTGCGATGCGGGTGTTCGAGGCCGACCGCGGCGGGCGCATCAGGATCAACCCGCTGGCCGGTTGGTCGGCAGCAGGCCTTGCGGCCTACATGGAGGCGCACGCGCTGCCCCGGCATCCGCTGGTGGCGCGTGGCTTCCCCTCGATCGGCTGCATGCCCTGTACCAGCCAGGTGGCAGATGGCGAAGACCCGCGCGCTGGCCGCTGGCGTGGCCAGGACAAGGTGGAATGCGGCATTCATTTCAGCCCCGATGGGCAAACACAAAGGATCGCGTCATGACCCAGATCATCTCGACCGACGGCTTCATTGGCGAGACTTTCGCCGAAAATGGCATCATCCTGGAGTTCGACCAGTTCTGGACCGGCCAGGATCTGCCCATCGACACGCCGCTTGCCGTGCGTTTTGACATCACCTGCGACCCCGCCGACCTGCTGCCGTGGTTTTCCAAGGTGGACATGGTGATCCTGCCCTTTGATTCGTCGGCCGACGGGCGCGGGTTCAGCCTGGCGCGGCAGTTGCGCCAGCTTGGATACACCGGCGTGATCCGGGCCGAGGGCCATGTGCTGGTCGATCAGTTCCGTGCAGCGATCCGCGTGGGCATCGACCAGATCGCGATCTCGGACCAGCAGGCCGCCCGCAACCCCGAAGCGCAGTGGCTGGCGGTCAGCCATCGCGAAGGATACCAGGCGATGCTGTTCGCCGCCGAATAAGGAAAGCCCCCCAGATGAATGTCCAAGTCGCGGCCCAGGCCGCCGC
>CAYWND010000397.1:0-3291 GCA_964459085.1 uncultured Oceanibium sp.
CGACCAGTCTTCGGCCATGGCGTTCTGCATCAGCTTGCGCCAGGCCTTCGGCTGGCTGAACGTCGCCGATCCGAACACGATCAGATAGGCCATCAACGTCACCCGCAGAGCGCCGCGGATCGATGCCTTGATCGCAGCCCAGCTCAGGCACCTGTAAAACAGCGCCAGGATCAGAACGCCCAACGCACCGAACGCGGCGGCCTCGGACGGGGTGACGATCCCGTTGATCATCATCGCCACGATCACGACCATCAGGCCGATCATCGGCACCACGTCGCGCAACAGCAACCCGACCTTCTCGGCCACCGACTGCGGTGCGACCTCGTAAGGTGGGGCGGCGTCGGCATCCATTCGGGTCTGCAGAAAGATCGTGCCGATATACAGTGCCGCCAGGATCAGGCCCGGGATCACGCCGGCAATCAGCAGCGCGCCGACATCGATCTGCGCCAATGTGGCCAGCAGAACCGCCAGGGCGGATGGTGGAATGATGATCGCCAGGCCGCCAGTGCCCAAAATGGGCCCGATGGACATGTGTTTTTTGTACCCGCGCCGCGTCATCTCGGGCACCATCAGCGACCCCAGCAGCGCGGTGGACCCCATCGACGACCCCGACAGGGTGGCAAACCCCGTGCCGCCAAGCACCGTGACATAGCTCAGCCGCCCGGGCAGGCGGCCCAGCAGCTTGTCGATGGCCGAGAACATGCGCCCGCCCAGCCCGGTGTGGAAAAAGATTTCTCCCATCAGCAGAAACAGCGGAATGGGAACCAGCGCGAACTTCGAAAGCGATCCCCAGCCGTTGTTCAGCAGCGCGACGACACCGCGCTCGCCCCCCATGAACACCCAGGCGCCCAGGATGTTGGCGGCCAGAAACGCCAGCGCCACGGGCATGCCCAGCGCCATCAGGACCATGATGCTGCCGACCAGCAGGGCGAGGGCCTCGTACCATTCCATTATTCGTGGATTCCCGCCTCGCCGGAATGCATCAACTCGGGCCCAAAGACGAAACGGGCAAACTCGATGGCCATGAAACTGAACGCGATGGGAAAGGTGATGGTCAGCAGCCAGCGGGGGTAGAAATACGCGCGCACGTCATAGTCGTTGCGCTCGACATTGGTCAGGAACAATTCCAGCCCGTACCACGCCAGGATCAGCGACACGATCACGCAACCCAGCGCCACGCCCCGGCTGACGATCCGCCGCAGGCCGGGGCCCAGCGCGGCCGTAACCAGTTCGATATGCACATGCCCCCGCTCGCGCACCAGCCACGGTGCGCCAAGCATGGTCATATACAGGATCCCGTATTCGGCCGACGTGAAAAGCCAGGCCCAGGGCTGGACACCGATATTGCGCATCACCACCGACACCACGACCGAGATCATCAGCCACACCAGCGTTCCCGCTGCAATCAGGGCCATGAAAACCAGCACGGCGTCGTAGGTTTTGATCAGAACGCGCATCGGAACCTTTGGCGGGGAATTGCAGCCCAGAGCGGCACCGCTCTGGGCCTTTTCTAATCCGGCCGGGCCTACTTGTCAGCCGAGGGGTCGTAGAACAGCTCGATCAGACGATCATAGTTGCCGGTGCCCATCGGGTGCTCGGCCATCAGGCCCTGCATCCGCTCCCAGTTCTTTTCGCGGGCCGCCAGCAGATAGGCTGCCTTGGCCTCGCCTTCCAGCGACACGACATTCATGCCCTGCGCATCCAGCGCGGCGAAATCCTCGTCCCGCTTGGCGCGCAGCGCGTTCACGCTGTCGATCTCGTGCTGGATGGCGACGTCCTGCACGATTTTCTTGGCCTCGTCCGACAACGCGTTCCAGCGCTCCAGGTTCACGATCACGCCCAGATCGGTCGAGAAAAAGCACGGCTCGATCCGGTAGTTCAGGAACTCGTTCCATTTCAGATCGATCAGGCCGATCTGGGTCCAGCCCGTCGCATCAACCACCCCACGCTGAAGCGCGGCATAGACCTCGCCCGTGGGCAGGTCGATCACCTGCGCACCCAGATAGTTGGTGAAGAAGGCGTTGTAGACCGCGTTGCCACGCAGCTTCAGGCCCTCAACCTCCAGGTTGCCGTTGGCGTCAAAGGTCGGCGCGTCGCGGGTCCACAGGTTGTAGCACACGCCGCTGTCGAACCAGCCCAGATACTTCAGACCCATCTTTTCCTGATGGATCTCGTCGATCAGCGCGATACCGCCGTTTTCGCGGGTCTCGATCGCGGTCAGGTTCGACGCCACCAGCGCGTCCTTCTCGGGCAACGCGCCGCCATAGAACGACCCAGGCGTGTAGACCATGTCGACGATCCCGTCGCGGACTGCGTCAGGCTGCTGGAACATCCCGATCGCCTCGGGCCCGCCCCGCACCTCGATCTGTACCACGCCTTCGCCAGCCGCATTCACCTTGTCGACAAAGGACAGAAAGCTCTGCGTGTAGATCAGGGTTTCGGGAAACGCATGGACGGCGGTGATCGTCTCCTGCGCCTGGGCCACGGCCCCGATGGTCATCGAGCCGGCAACGATACCGGCTGCAAGGTGCATCTTCATGGGTAGTTCCTCCTATCCCCTGTCGCCAGTGCCCTGGCCTTTGATATGTCGCGCTGTCGCAGCGCCCGCAGTCATCCACCGGTCTCCGTCGCTGGAAACGCCCACGGCTGCATCTGCGCGCGCCGCGTCCGGTATGCCGAAATGGCCGGGCGGTGGTGTTCCGTCAGGTCGATGTCGTCCCATCCGTTGATCAGCTTTCGGGCCGACGCCGCGTTCAGAGTAAAAGGGATGGCCCGCCCATCGACCGCGATCTGTCTTGCCTCGATGTCCAGGCTCAGCTGGATCTGATCCTCGCCGCACCGGGCCAGCAGCCAGGCGGCATCATCCTCGCCAACCTGCGCCGGCAACACGCCGTTGTTCACGGCATTCCCGGCAAAGATGTCGCCGAAACTGGGGGCGATCACCGCGCGAATGCCGAAATCCGCCAGCGCATAAACCGCCGCCTCGCGCGAGGATCCGCTGCCAAAGTTGCGCCCCGCGATCAGCACGCTGATCCCGGCACGGCGGTTGATCGGAAAGTCCGGGTCGGGGGCCTCATCTGCGCCATGCCGCAGGTCATACAGCAGAAATTGCCCATACCCCTCGGCCCTGGGCGTCGACATGAATCGCGCCGGGATCAGCTGATCGGTATCGACATTCTCGATAGCCAGCGCCACGGCCCGGCCGGTATGTGTGCGCCATCCCGTCATGCCGCGTCCCGCCCCACCAGCAACGGGCGCACATCCGCCAGATGCCCGGTCACCGCCGCCGCC
>CAYWND010000398.1:0-3289 GCA_964459085.1 uncultured Oceanibium sp.
ATTCAGACGCGGATCGCACGCGGTGTGATACCGGTCCGACAGATCCTCTTCGCCGACGGCACGGACGCCGCCTGTGCATTCGGTCACGTCCTTGCCGGTCATCTCGAAATGCACGCCGCCGGGATAGGTCCCTTCGGCCGCGTGGATGGCGAAGAACTCGCGCACCTCGCGCAGGACCCGTTCGAATGGGCGCGTCTTGTACCCCGTTTCAGACTTGATCGTGTTGCCGTGCATCGGATCACACGACCAGACGACCTTGCGCCCCTCGCGCTCGACGGCCTGGATCAGCTTGGGCAGGTGCTCGCCCACTTTGCCCGCACCAAAGCGTGCGATCAGCGTCAGGCGGCCAGGATCGTTGTCGGGGTTCAGCGCGTCGATCAGTCGGATCAGCTCGTCCGGGTCCAGGCTGGGCCCGCATTTCAGGCCGATCGGGTTTTGCACGCCGCGGCAGAACTCGACATGCGCGCCGTCCGGCTGTCGGGTACGGTCGCCGATCCAGATCATATGCCCCGAGCCCGCAAGCGGCAGACCGGATGTCGAATCGATCCGGCACAGCGCTTCTTCGTACTCCAACAGCAGCGCCTCGTGACTGGTGTAGAAGTCCACGCGATGCAGCGAATCCGACGTCTCGCCCGTCACCCCCGCGGCCTCCATGAACTGGAGGCTTTCGTGGATCCGGTTGGCCAGCTTGTGATACTTCTCGTAGCCCGGCGCATCACGGGTAAAGCCCAGCGTCCACGAATGCACCTGCGCAATATCGGCGAACCCGCCCTGGCTGAAGGCGCGTAGCAGGTTCAGCGACGCTGCGGCCTGGGTGTAGGCCTGCAACATGCGTTCGGGATCCGGCACGCGCGACGCAGAGGTGAAATCGATGTCGTTGATGATGTCACCACGATAGCTGGGCAGTTCCACCCCATCCTTGACCTCGGTCGGGGCCGAGCGCGGCTTGGCGAACTGTCCCGCCATGCGGCCGATCTTGACCACGGGACACTTGGCGCCAAAGGTCAGGACCACGGCCATCTGCAGCATCACCTTGAACGTATCTCGGATCAGGTCCGCGCTGAATTCCTGAAAGCTCTCGGCGCAATCCCCGCCCTGCAGCAGGAACGCCCGGCCTTCGGCCACCTCGGCCAGATCGGCGCGCAGGTTCCGGGTCTCGCCCGCAAAGACAAGCGGGGGATAGCTGGCAAGCCGCGCCTCGACCGCCTGCAGCTTTGCAGGGTCGGTATAGTCGGGCATCTGGATCCGGTCCTTGCCGCGCCACGCGGATTTGGTCCATGCCTGGGTCATCTCTCTTGCTCCCCGGTCCTTTGGGTTTCACCGAAGGGCCTTATAGGGGACCGTCTGCGCCTTGGCCAGAAGGGGAATCGCGGATTTGCGATGAATTTCATCCGAAATCTCGTGCGGCCCCTTGACCTTCGGGACATGACGTTCTTGAGATGGGGCAAAAGCGCATTCGGAGAGGATTGGTGACGGCATCCGGCGACAGCCCGCGCAAGTTTGCGTTCCTGCTGGTCGAGAATTTCACGCTTCTCGCCTTTTCCAGCGCGCTGGAACCGTTGCGGCTGGCCAACTGGATCTCGGAAAAGAAGTTGTACGAGTGGACCATCCTTGCCGAAGACGGCAAGCCGGTCAGTTCGTCCGGCGGGCTGATGATCACTCCGGACGACGGGCTGGGGGACATGTCCCGCGATACCACGATCCTGGTGGTGGGCGGCCGCGATATCAAACAATCCATCACCAAGCCAATCCTGACCTGGTTGCGGCGCGAAAGCCGCAAGGGCCTGACCGTGGGTGCGGTGTGCACCGGTGCCCAGGTTCTGGCGACCGCAGGACTGCTGGACGGCAAGACCGCGACCATTCACTGGGACAACCGCGACAGCTTTGCCGAGGATTTTCCGGACGTGGACCTCAAGCAGCAGGTGTTTGTCATTGACGGCAACCGGATCACGGCCTCGGGCGGGACAACGCCATCGGACCTGTTGCTGAAGATCATATCGGATGATCACGGGCCCAAGCTGGCGAACGATGTTGCCGATCAGATGATCCACACCTCGATCCGGTCGGAAAAGGACGAACAGCGGCTGTCGATCCCGACCCGGATCGGCGTGCGGCATCCCCGTCTGTCCAACGTCATCCAGATGATGGAAGAGAATATCGAGGACCCGATCAGCCCGTCGATCCTGGCCTCGGATGTCGGCATGTCGACCCGCCAGCTCGAGCGCCTGTTCCGGCGCTATCTGAACCGCTCGCCCAAACGCTATTACATGGAGTTGCGGTTGAACCGCGCCCGCAATCTGCTGATGCAGACGGACATGAGCGTCATCAATGTTGCGCTGGCTTGCGGGTTTGCCTCGCCATCTCATTTCTCGAAATGCTACCGGGCGCATTTTGGCACTACGCCCTATCGCGAACGCGGCGCGCAGATACAGCCTGCCTGAGGCGCGGGACCGTAGCTTCCTAGCTGCGCACCGTCCAGGCCCCCTTGACCAAAGCCGCGCGCTGATCCGCGCGCCTGACCTGCACCAGTCCCTGGTGCGTTTTCGGTGTCAGGACGAGGGCCATGGGCGAACACACATCGGCGCACAACCCGCATTCGATGCAGACCGAAGCGTCGCGCATCCTGGGCAACGCATCTGCGGCCATCGTCAGGGCGTGGTTCGGACACACCTCGACGCAGTCACCGCACGCTGTGCACAGGTCCGCAAAGCCGGTTTCGGTCAGGGCGCCGGGCGGTCTTGGCATGCCAACCCGGTTTCCGATCTTCATGGTCGGATCACTCAATCTCATACATCGCCTCCCCAACTCCCGTCCGCAGTTGGACAGGATGGTCCTGCCCGCGCCATGACACAGATCAAATCGATCGCCCTTGCGCGCAGCCCCTTTCGCCAGGCGCGACCGCGCGCTATAACTGATCAAACGTTCATTTATCCGGAGGCTGTCATGTCCGACGCAATCGTGATCGCGGGGGCGGCGCGCACGCCCATGGGGGGGTTTCAGGGCGCGCTGTCCGGGGCCACGGCCTCGGACCTTGGTGGCACCGCGATCCGCGCGGCGCTTGATCGCGCGGGCGTTGCGGCAACCGCTGTGGACGAGTTGCTGATGGGATGTGTCCTGCCCGCAGGACAGGGTCAGGCGCCCGCCCGCCAGGCCGGGTTCAAGGCGGGCCTGGGCGAGGATGTGCCAGCCACCACACTGAACAAGATGTGCGGGTCGGGGATGAAGACCGTGATGATGGCACATGACCAGCTGACCCTGGGCAATGGCGATATCCTGGTCGCCGGTGGGA
>CAYWND010000399.1:0-3287 GCA_964459085.1 uncultured Oceanibium sp.
AAGTCGCTGTGTCCGGGCGGGTCTACCAGATTGAACCAGTAGTCGCCGTATTCAAAGGACATGGCCGAGGCGCTGACCGAAATGCCGCGGTCCTTTTCCATCTGCATGAAATCCGAGCGCGAGCGTCGCGCCTCGCCCTTCGCGCGCACCTGACCGGCCATCTGGATCGCACCACCATAGAGCAGGAATTTCTCGGTCAGGGTGGTTTTGCCGGCATCCGGGTGGCTGATGATCGCAAAGGTCCTGCGCCGGGCAATTTCCGGCGGCAGGTCGGGGGCGTTGTGGGCACGGTCGAGCATGCGCGGGCATATAACCGGGCGGGCCGGGCAGGGCAAGCGATGACGGATGCCTCAAACGGGTATGCGGCACCTGTTTCGGGGAGGGCGGTCAGAGGTCGGCAGGGCGCAGAATGTCGGCTTTTTTCTGGACGGCCGGATTGGGGACAGCGGTCCATGTCCCATCGGTGCAGATCTGCATCGGCCCCGCGTCCCTTAGTGCGCGCAGCAAGGCGCCGGGGGAATAGCTGCGTCCTTCGTAGTGGCACAGAAGTGTCCCGTCCTCGCTGCAGCGGATCGCAACGCCGTCATCAACGACCAGTGCCCCGGGCGAGTAATCCTTGGATGCAAGTTCGCAATGGCCAGCGGTCTCGGCGGCTGCGGCGGCGGTTTGCATAGGTCCAAGCCCGATGGCGATCGTCAAGGTAACACGGAACAGGGCGGCGGGTGGCGTGTCCATAACGAAGGCCCTTTATGCGGATCTTTCGCCCCACTATCGGATCGTCGTGGTTAACAAACGCTTTATGCCAAGGTTTTGGCAGACGGTTTCGGCTCTACGCAATCGGCGAATACGGACGGGCACGGCGCGCTGGCCTGAATCTGATGATGGGACCAGGCGATCCTTGTTCAGTCGCGCCACAGGACGCTTGACTTCCCCTCCGATCCGGGGTGCGTTTGCGCAAAATGCAGGAGGACGGAATGGACCTAGGGATCAGCGGCAAGCGGGCGATCGTCTGTGCGGCGTCCAAGGGCCTTGGCCGCGGCTGCGCCGAGGCGTTGGCCGAAGCAGGGGTCGAAGTGGTGATCAATGCCCGCGGGCGCGAGACGCTGGAGCAGACGGCCGAGGCGATCCGCGCCGCGCATGGGGTCGCGGTCACCACCGTGGCTTGCGACATCACCACCCCCGACGGTCGGGCCGAGGTGTTGGACGCTGCTGGCCAGGTGGATATTCTGGTAAACAATGCGGGTGGCCCGCCCCCGGGCATGTGGACGGACTGGGACCGCGAGGATTTCGTCGGTGCACTCGATGCCAACATGCTGACGCCGATTGCGCTGATGCAGGCCTGTATGCCAGGGATGATGGAACGTGGCTGGGGCCGCGTGGTCAACATTACCTCGCAATCGGTCAAGGCGCCGATCCCGCAGCTTGGCCTGTCGAACGCAGCACACACCGGGCTGACCGGCTTTGTCGCGGGCACCTCGCGGCAGGTTGCACCGTTCGGGGTGACGATCAACAACCTTCTGCCGGGCATCCACGCCACGGACCGGGCGGACGCGCTGGATGGCGGCGTCAGCCGTGCGCAGAACATCTCGATCGACGAGGCCCGCGAGCAGCGCGCTGCAACGATCCCCGCGCGCCGTTACGGAACCGCTGCCGAGTTCGGGGCGATGTGCGCGTTCCTGTGCTCGCAGCATGCCGGGTTTATCGTGGGGCAGAACGTGCTGCTGGATGGCGGCGCCACGAACGCGACGATATAGGGCCGAAGGACGTGCGAACGTATCCGCAGGGTTGCGGGGGCACCGGATCGTTGCTACCTGATACCCGACGAATTTAATCAGGTTGGTGATGCCCGAGGTCTCTGCGCGATTGCAACTGGCCGACCTGGAATGCCACTTTGATGGTATTCCGGCGGTGAATGGCGTGTCGCTGGAGTTGTGGCCGGGGCAGGTGATGTGCCTGCTGGGCCCCTCGGGGTGCGGCAAGTCCACCACGCTTCGGATGGCGGCAGGGGTAGAGCGACCGGATGCCGGGGAAATCCGGATCGATGGCGCGCTGGTGGACGGCCCCCGCGTTCATACACCGCCCGAACGCCGCGGTGTGGGGATGATGTTCCAGGACTTTGCCCTGTTTCCCCACCTGACGGCTGCGCAGAACGTTGCCTTTGGTCTGGCCTCCCCGGATGACGAGCGGGTTGCGCGTCTGATGTCGCGCGTCGGGCTGGCTGACAAGGGCGCGCGTTACCCGCACCAGTTGTCTGGCGGCGAGCAGCAGCGCGTCGCGTTGGCCCGTGCACTGGCCCCGCGTCCGGGCGTGATGCTGATGGACGAGCCGTTCTCGGGCCTCGACAACCGCTTGCGTGACGAGATCCGCGACGACACTCTGGACATCCTTCGCGAGGAAGGCACCGCGGTTTTGCTGGTTACGCACGAGCCGGACGAGGCCATGCGGATGGCCGACAGCATTGCCCTAATGCGCGCGGGGCGGATCGTTCAGATGGGCGCGCCCTATAACATCTACAACAACCCGATCGATGCCGACGCGGCAGCATTCTTTAGTGATATCAATCTGATACACGGCGTTGTTAAAGATTTCCAGACCGATACGCCGTTTGGCCAGTTCTTTTGCCCCAACATGCGCGATGATGCGGATGTCGAGATCATCATCCGCCCACAACACCTGAAGATCGACTTTGACCGTCATGGCCGTGGCCCCAACCCCACCCCCAGTGATGGTGTCGCGGCCCGGGGTTTGGTGGCACGCGCGCGGTTCATGGGCCATGAAAGCCTGGTCGAGATGCGTATGGACCACGATGGGTCCACGCTGCGCGCGTCGGTTCCAGGGGTGTTTCTGCCCAAAGAGGGCACGCCGCTGTGGCTGAGCCTGCGCCGGGACCGGTGTTTCGTGTTTCCCTGCAAGGCACAATCCAAACTGGATGATCGCTTTTGGCACGATGCGGCCGCCGTCCCGGGCAGCGCGACGGGCACCGTTTAGCTGGCTGTTGCAGGCGATTTGCGGTGAAATTAACCGCGATCCGACGCTTTGGGCTTTTCCCCGGGGGCGTCAGGCAATACATAGTGTGTGGATTTTGGACATAACCGGGGTGGCGGCGCGCACGCGCAGACCCCCCGCAAGCGGAGAGTGACATGCTGAACAACATCGGCCTTCCGGGCATCATCCTGATCGCCGTCGTGGTGCTGGTCCTGTTCGGACGCGGCAAGATTTCCAGCCTCATGGGCGAAGTCGGCAAAGGCATCACCAGCTTCAAGAAAGGCCTCAACGACGGCAAGAAA
>CAYWND010000400.1:0-3277 GCA_964459085.1 uncultured Oceanibium sp.
TGATCTTGCGGGGCCCTTGAAAGAGCTAAAGGCCAAGGCGAAATTCGCGGATCTTCTGATGGCCACCGACCTGTCCCCATCCGGCTGGCGGAAGACGGTGGACGCCCAGGTCGGGCCGATGCCCAAGGTCACACTGGATCCCCGGACCATCCTGGCACGCTATCGCGATTACAAGTTCAAGATCGTGGTGACGGTGGACTACGTCTACATGATGGCCCGGCCGGTTCTGACCGCCGCACAACGCCGGAACCCAATCATCAGAGCGCTGGCCAGGCGACATCTCATGATCGGCATTCCTGTCAAGATCGACGTCAGCATCGCGTTCTCGGGCCGCTGCGATCCATCCAAACCCAGACTGACCTTCATCGAACTCACCGCGCCCAACGTCACTCCGGCCGAGGGCTTCAAGCCGCTGATCGACGAGCATGACGAAAACCAGAAAAAGCTGGACCAGTCGAACGGCCTGTTCCCACATCCCTGGGGTGGTGAGTTCCACGAGGATCTGGAACCCGAACCGGAAGAGGAAGAGCCCGTCGATCCGCAGGAAGAGCCGCTGAACCCGTTCGAGGAGTTCATGTTCGAGCTATACGATCTGATCGAACTGGCCGAGGTTCTGGAGGATCTGGAGCAAAATCCTCCAACACCCGAGGAACTGGGCGAGGATTAGGCTCGCACGGCGCCGGCATAGCTGCTAGGCGTCGGCCATGAGCGAGCTTCCCACCAAGAAACAGGTCCTGGACTGGATCCGCGAGAACCCGGCGCATGCCTCCAAGCGCGAGGTCGCGCGGGCGTTCGGGGTCAAGGGGGCGGATCGGATACCCCTGAAACGGATGCTGCGCGAACTCGAGGCCGAGGGCGAAATATCGCGGGATCGCAAGCAGTTGCGCGAGACCGGCGCGCCGCCCCCTGTACTGGTGCTACGGGTCGGAGAAGCCAACGATGATGGCGATCTGACACTGGATCCCGCAACCTGGGATGCCGATGTACCGGCCCCACAGATTGCCTATGTCCCGCGCAAAGCAGATCCCGCGCTCAAGCCTGGCGACAGGATCCTCGGGCGCCTGTCGCCCGACCCGACGCAAGCCGGGGCCTTCAACGCCCACCTGATCCGCCGCATCGGCAGCGGCCCTGCCGCCGTCATCGGCATTTTCCGCAAGGCCGAGCACGGGGGCCGCATCCAGCCCGTTGATAAAAAGTCCGACCGGGAATGGCAGGTTGCGGCGGGCGAGACTGGCGGTGCGCGGGACGGAGAGTTGGTCCGCGCCGAGGCGGCAGGCCCCCGTGGCCGGATGGGCCTGCCGCGCGCGCGGGTCACAGAACGCCTGGGCGACCCGTCCGGTCCGCGGGCCGTGTCGCTGATCGCGATCGAAGAGCACGGCATCCCGAACCGCTTTCCCGACGCGGTCCTAGCCGAGGCGGATCGCGCGAAACCCGCAACCGCAAAGGGGCGCGTTGATCTGCGACACCTGCCGCTGATCACCATCGACCCGGCCGATGCCCGCGATCATGACGACGCCTGCTGCGCAATCCCCGACGGCGACGGCCACGTGCTGTGGGTCGCGATCGCCGACGTCGCACATTATGTGACGTCTGGGTCGGCGTTGGATCGCGAGGCGCGCAACCGCGGCAACTCGACCTACTTTCCCGACCGTGTGGTTCCGATGCTGCCCGACGCGCTGTCCGGCGACCTCTGCTCGCTACATCAAGGTGTCGACCGGCCCTGTATCGCGGTCGAGATCCGGATCGACGCGGACGGCAACAAGATCGGGCACCAGTTTCACCGCGGGCTGATGCGCTCGCCCGCATCCCTGACCTATGCTCAGGCCCAGGCGGCCGCGAATGGGTCGCCGGACGACGCGACCGCACCCCATCAAGCGGTCATTGCTGACCTGTTCGCGGCCTACCGCGCGCTGGAACGTGCGCGCGACCGACGCCAGCCGCTGCATCTGGACCTGCCCGAGCGCGAGATCAGGCTGTCTGACACGGGCGACGTCTTGTCGGTGTCTTTCCGCGACCGGATGGACGCCCATCGCCTGATCGAGGAATTCATGGTCCTGGCCAACGTCTGCGCGGCCGAAACGCTGCTGGCAAAATCTTCGCCACTGCTCTTTCGGGTTCACGAGACACCCGCACCGGAAAAACTGGATGCACTCAGAGACACGGCCAAGGCCACGGGCCACACGCTGGCAAAGGGTCAGGTTCTGACAACCAAACAACTCAACCGCCTGCTCGACGCGGCGGCCGGGCATGACGACGCTGAACTGATCAACATGAGCGTCCTGAGATCCATGACCCAGGCCTACTATGCCCCCGAAAACCTTGGCCATTTCGGGCTGAATCTCAGGGCCTATGCGCATTTCACCTCGCCCATTCGCCGCTATGCCGATCTGATCGTGCATCGGGCCCTGATTTCCGCCCATGGCTGGGGAAAGGATGGGCTGCACGAGGCCGAGGTCGAGCGTCTGCCCGATACCGCAGACTGGATTTCCCAGACCGAACGCCGCTCGATGCTGGCCGAGCGCGACACGACCGACCGCTACCTCGCCGCCTATCTGGCCGAGCGAGTGGATCAGGAGTTCACGGGGCGCGTTTCCGGCATCGCCCGGTTTGGGCTGTTCGTAAAGCTTGACGATACCGGCGCTGATGGTCTGGTGCCCATTCGAAGCCTGGGCGATGAATACTGGTCCCACGACCGCGAAGCACAAACCCTGATGGGCGACCGATCCGGACGCACGATCAGAATGGGACAGCGTGCGCGAATCCGCCTGATACAGGCCGAAGCGATCACTGGCGGACTGTTGTTTGAACTGCTCGAAATCGACAGTAAGGAAATGCCGCGCAACCGCGCAGGCAACCGCAACCGGCCGTCGGGTCGCCGAAAATCGCGCACCAGATCCAGAAGGCCTGGAAAGCCGCAGCGAAACGAGCGCAAGCGGACCTGAGATCGCGACGCGCGCTGCTTGCCATTGGCGATCATTAGCGCCGGGCCGTGCCATTCTGCACACGATCGCTTTCTGGGCTTTGTCCAATTCCCTTTCCGGGCTAGTATCAGAAAAAAAGCCCCCAGAGCAGGAGCAGGCAATGATCTGCAAACCCGTCCCCGCGTTGCTTGCGGCCTTGGTTGCGCTGACAGCCGCCGCCTGCGCCAAGGAGATACGGCCCATCGCACGCGACCTAACGCCCGCCGCCGCCAACAGCCCGCGCCCCGCGGGGTTCCAAAGCTGGCCGGCCTCGCTCCGGGTGCGCCCGCTCAACGCCCGCATCCCCGCGGCCGTCT
>CAYWND010000401.1:0-3274 GCA_964459085.1 uncultured Oceanibium sp.
GGTATAGCCCATCCGCAGGACCTCGGTCTCGACGATCGTGCGGCAGGTCTCTTGCGCGCCGAAATCCGTGCGCGGCAGGAACACCATGCCCACCGCCAGCAACTCCTCGCCCGGCTCGTGGCCGGTGCGCCGCACCTGGTCCTGGAAAAACGCCACCGGGATCTGCACATGAATGCCCGCGCCATCGCCGGTCTTGCCATCCGCATCCACCGCACCCCGGTGCCACACCGCCTTCAGCGCCGTGATCCCGGCCTCGACCACCTGCCGGCGCGGGGTGCCGTCACGGGTCACAACCAGACCAACCCCGCAAGAGGCATGCTCGTCCGCCGGATCATACAGCCCATGCTCGGCCATGAACGCGCGCTTGGCGTCCTGCTGCGCCTGCCAGCCGTTTGAGTGATCGCTCATGACACCTCTCCTTCGCATGCTCTCTGCGCCCCGCCCGGCGGGACCGCCTGGCCACGCACGACCCAGGGTCGGGCGCCGCCCTCAATTTCAAATTCCAAATGCCGACGCCCGGTCATTCCGACCGCCCCAGCACATTCTCGCGGTACCAGTAGTTTGGCCGCGTCGCGTAACTCTCGCCGCCCTTGCGCGGCCGCCCCCCCAGCCGCGCCATGGCGGCATCGAACCCGTCCACATCGCCGTCCAGCGCCACCTCGACCACCTCGTCCAGCGCGCCCAGCCCCTTCAGATGCTTGGGCACATGGTGCCAGACCCGCGCCACCAGATAATGGTGGATGTTGTGGCCTTCGGGAAAATGCGACCAATGCAGGATGTCCGGCCCGTTCTCGCCATGCAGCACGAAGTACTGTGTCCCCTCGGCCACCGCCTCTTCGACCGACCCCAACGGAAACCCGCCCATCCGCGCCCGCATCTCGGGCCAGCGCGGATCGTGCCGGGCAAATCCGTCCTCCATCGAAAACTGCGGCCCGAACGCCAGGACCGAGGCCGCGCCCAGCGCCGCCCCGAACATGCAGGCCCCATAGCCGCCCATCGAATGGCCCAGCGCCGTGACGCGACCGCCCTCCAGATAGGGGCCCACCACATCCATGATCCGGTCCGCCACGCCCGGACGCTGATACCACTGGAACTGCTTGTCGCGCACGAACACCGCCGGGCGCACGCCCGCGGTTGCCGTGGCAAAGAACTCGTACCGCCCGTCGCGCGCGCTTTCCTCGACGGACCCAAAGACCACGATGCCCTGATCGCCTTCGCCCGGGACGGCCACGATCTCCAGATCGTCGTCCTCCCACAACGTCTGCAACCGCAGCGCAGGCGCGGCGGCGGTGATCTCGCGCTCGACCATCATGACGCCCCGCCCTGCTTGGCCAGATAGGCCTCCAGCTTGGCCATCTCCTGCGCCTCGGAGCTCTGGCTCGCCCCCTCGACCGCAGGCAGCCAGTCGGGCCGCATGTCGACAAAGATCTCTTCGGTGACCGACAACCCCGACTGATCGTCCAGCAAACCCGCCGCCACATAGGCCGGCGGCTTGCCCTGCATCTTCCAATACAGGGTCGAGCCGCAGGTCGCACAGAACACCCGCTCGCCCCACTGGCTGGCGTGATAGGCCTGCGCGGTGTCGCCCCCGCTGACCTCCAGGTCCGCAACCGCCACGGAATACAGCGGCCCACCCCCGGTCCAGCGCTGGCACTGGGTGCAATGGCAGGCCTGAATGCCGTCGCCCTTCACCGTCGCGCGAAACGTCACCGCCCCGCACAGGCATTGTCCCGTCCGCTCGCTCATCTCAGCAGCCCCGCGGCCAGCCCCTCTCGCACGGCGCATTCGAACGCCGCCGGGCGCTGCAGGATCCCGACCGAGATCCGGGCGGCCGTGCCGACATCCTGCACCAGTCCCGCAGCGGCCAGATCGACAATCTCGCTGGCGTTGGCGTTGTCGATGACACAGTTGGCAACCGGTGCCGCGGGTACGCCGGGATAGCGCTGCTCCAACGCGGGGATCACCACCGACCGCGCGGATTCGCGGGCAATGATGTCCTGGCTTTCCGGCGTACAGGCCCCGACCAGCAGCGCGGCCGCGACAGCCAAGATGGCACCGTACGGTGCCGCACGTTGCGCAACACCGGCCTGGTTGGGTCTATAGTCTCGCGCGTTATCGGTCACCCGCGCTGTCCTTTCTCAGTTCCTAACGGCCCGTACGGTCGGCCCGAAACCCCTACAAAACCCCTACGAAATCCCTATCACTTCCCGCAGGCGATTTCCGGCCACTACTCGGCTGCAATCCCGGCTGTCGCCTTGCCGTCCAGATCGCGGGCAATCGCCTCGGCCGCGTCGCGCCCGTCCTTGATCGCCCAGACCACCAACGAGGCACCCCGGACAATGTCACCGACCGCATAAACCCCGTCCATCGAGGTTTCCTTGGTCAGAAAATCGGCCTTGATCGTGCCCCAGCGGGTGACTTCCAGCGCCGCTTCGCCCCACAGGCTCGGCAGATCCTCGGGCTCGAACCCCAGCGCCTTGATCACCAGATCCGCGTCCTCGGTATACTCGGACCCTTCGATTTCCTCGGGGCTCTGACGACCGCTGGAATCGGGCGCGCCCAGACGCATTTTTGCGACCTTGACGCCTGCGACCGACCCCTCGCCGGTGAACCCCTTGGGCGCCGACAGCCAGACGAACTCGACGCCTTCCTCTTCGGCGTTTTCAACCTCGCGCTGGGATCCCGGCATGTTGGCCCGGTCGCGACGGTAGAGGCATTTGACAGACGTCGCGCCCTGCCTCACGGCGGTGCGTACGCAGTCCATCGCGGTGTCGCCGCCGCCGATCACAACGACGCGCTTGCCGTCCGCGTTCAGCTCGCCGCTGTCGAACTCGGGCACGTCGTCGCCAAACCCCTTGCGGTTGCTGGCGGTCAGATAGTCGATGGCCTTCACGATCCCGGGCAGACCAGCACCCGGCCCGCCCAGATCGCGGCTTTTGTAGACGCCCGTGGCAATCAGTACCGCGCTGTGTTTCTTGCGGATTTCCTGGAAACTGATGTCCTGGCCGACCGTGCAGTTCAGCACCATCTCGACCCCGCCATCGGTCAGTTGCGCATTGCGCTTTTCGACCACGTCCTTTTCCAGCTTGAAGCCCGGAATGCCATAGGTCATCAGGCCGCCCGCGCGGTCATAGCGGTCATAGACCGTGACCTGAAACCCCTTGCGCCGCAGCGCATCGGCAGCCGCCAGTCCACCCGGTCCTGCACCAATGATGCCGACCGACTCGTCACGTTCCGTGGCAGGGCGGATCGGCTTGACCCAGCCCTTCTCCCA
>CAYWND010000402.1:0-3271 GCA_964459085.1 uncultured Oceanibium sp.
TCGTCGTGGATCTTCTTGGGCCGCTCGCCTACGGGATACTTGACCTCGTAGCTGGGCAGGTCCTTGACATAGGCGCGTGCGCCCATGCCCTGGCGCAGGCTGACAGCCAGGCGAAAGCCGGTGATGCGGCCCGAGATGCCGGTGTCGGCCTTGAAATGCAGGTTGAACCGGGGCCCGATCGAGCCTTTGACATCGGTGTATTTTCCGTCCTTGCCCACGACGGTGACAATCTTGGGTGAAATGTCGGCCACACTGACCGATTTCGTGGTCTTTGCCAGCGCCGCACCGGTGGGCATGGCGAGGCAGAGGAGGAGGGCCGTCAGGCGGGCTGCGCGTTTCATGATATGTCCTTTCTGGTTGCGAGGGATAGGGGCCGACCGCAGTCTGCGCGGTCAGCAGTTCATCGCGTAGCTGGTCCAGTTGCCGGCGAAATTGTTGCCGATCCCGATGATCTGGATCGCGCCGTTTTCGGATCCGGCGCCATTGGGGATCTGCCAGAACTTGGTGACCACCAACTGGCCACCGGCCCCGGTCTTGCCGTCAAAGCTGCCGCTTTTCTGGCCGTCGAGCGCGCGGTAGCGATAGCGAAACTCGAGCCCTGGACGCTTGGACTTGAAGACGGTCCGGATCCGCACGAAGCACGAGTCGCCATCGGTGTTTTCGGTCAGGGTCGAGCGGATGCTGACCATCTCGTTCTCGGACGGCGGAACCCGGGGCGGGCTGGGCGGTTTGGGCGGGGTGCGCGGCGGCGGGCTTTTCTGGCACACAACCGTGATGTCGCGCTTGGGTGTCTGCTTGAAATATCCCTTCGAGCCAAAGCCCTTGGTCTCGCCATAAAGCTTCACCTCGAGCTTGAAGCGCTGGGTGTGGTCCCGCTTGAAGATCTGTTCAGTGGTCATGCCTGCGCGGCGGAGCTCGTCCGCCTTGGCGCGGCACATGACCTCGGCCGTCGATTTCAGTCGCGACAGCGGGATCGACATGTGCAGGGTCTTGTTGATCCGCTTGGGCCGCTTGCCCAGGCGGTAGGTCTTTGAAAACCCGTATTGCGAGGTGTTTCGCAGCACGGCCTGGTTCAGGTAAATGGGGCGAATGATCGGCGTGACCGACCATTTCGTGACCCGCGGCGTCCCGTTCAACGAGACCTTCAGCCGGGCCGTGATGTCGAGGTTGCCGCGCGTGGCCATCTCGCGGTATCGCCCGCCTGCGGATTTGACGACCAGCTTGGTCGGCGTCACGGTTTCCAGCGTCAGACTGTAGTCGTAGGCGGCCGCCGGCACGGGACCCAGCGCCACGCAGGCGCAGATCCAGGCGCTGGCGACGCGGAAGAGTTTCGGTGTCATATCCACCTCCGTGTGTTGCCAGGAATTCGGAGGTGGGTCGCGGGACGCGGGCCGAGGGTTCAATCGGCAGTGATTCGGCTCGGCAGGCTCTGGGGGCGTGAGTGCGGCGTCGGGATCAGCGACAAAGGCGATAGGTGACGGGGCGCGACCGGCGCCCCGGCGGAATTAAACAATTTGTCAGAAATTTGTCTTAAATGCGCGCCAACCCCGTTGTTTTGGTCGAAAGAAACGCTACTTACGAGGTCGATGAACAGGTGAAGGCGGGCGCTCGAAAGGGCTCCCGAGCGCTTTGACATCCCCAGTTCCTTGCTGAGGTATGTGCTGCATGCATGGCTGCTATGTGTTCTGCGCCGTAGCCACGCGTCAAAAAATTGTCATAGTGCGCCGCAACCGACACAAGATGATGAGTTTAAGAGGACCGTAATGTTCGATTACGTGGACGAGCAGGCTGTCACCAGCGACCAGGGTGCCCGCGCGCAAAAGCTTTTTGCCGCCGTGGTACTGGCTGCTTTGGATGACGCCATCGCGGATGATAAGAAATATGGCAACGGCCAAGACGTGATTGCCCGCTGGGCCCGGTCGCGAGACGGGCGCGAGGTGCTGATGTGTGCGGGGATCGACCCCAACGAGCGCGCGGTCAAGGGCCTGATGGCGTTTGTGTCGCGCGGCGTGCGGACCTCGGTCGCGCTGAGCCGCGAGGAAAGCGAGCGACGCGCCGCGGCCTGATTGCCGTCAAGACGACCCAGACAGCGGGCGCCGGTTTGGCGCCCGCTTTTCTTTTGCAGTGCTTGGGTCGCGGATCCCCTTCCGAGTTGGTTTCCAAGCCGGGATCGCTGTTCCACGCAGGGGACGGGCTTGCGCGTCTGTCCGGGTTCGGGGCAGTGTGCGGGCAAAGGATAAGCGGGAGGAATGCGCGATGACCCACGTGCTGGCGATCGACCAGGGAACCACGTCAAGCCGGGCGATCGTCTTTGACGCAGATATGGCGATCGTGGCCTCGGCCCAGGAAGAGTTTACCCAGCATTTCCCCGATTCCGGCTGGGTCGAGCATGACCCCGAAGACCTGTGGTCGACAACTGCGGGCACCTGCCGCGCAGCGATCGAGCGTGCGGGCCTGCGGCCGGGCAATATTGCGGCCATCGGCATCACCAACCAGCGCGAGACCACGGTGGTCTGGAACCGCGAAACCGGACGGGCGGTCTATAACGCGATCGTCTGGCAGGATCGCCGGACGGCGAGCTTCTGCGCCGATCTGAAGGCCTCCGGGCACGAGGCGATGGTGACCGAGCGGACGGGACTGCTGCTGGACCCGTATTTCTCGTCGACCAAGCTGGCCTGGATCCTGGACAATGTGGACGGCGCGCGGGCCCAGGCCGAGGCCGGCAAGCTGTTATTCGGGACCGTTGACAGCTATCTGATCTGGCGCCTGACCGGCGGCAAGGCGCATGTGACGGACGCGACCAATGCGGCGCGTACGATGCTTTACAACATCCACGACGGCGCCTGGGATGCCGAGATCTGCGCGCTGCTGAACATCCCCATGGGGATGCTGCCCGAGGTGCGCGATTGTGCCGCCGATTTCGGTATGGCGCGGGCCGATCTGTTCGGCGGCGAGATCCCGATCCTGGGCGTGGCAGGCGACCAGCAGGCCGCGACCGTGGGGCAGGCCTGCTTTCAGCCCGGGATGCTGAAATCGACCTATGGCACCGGGTGTTTCGCATTGCTCAATACCGGCGATCAGGCCGTGACCTCGACCAACCGGCTGCTGACCACGATCGGGTATCAATTAGACGGCAAGCCGACCTATGCGCTGGAAGGGTCGATCTTTATCGCAGGTGCAGTGGTGCAGTGGCTGCGCGACGGGCTGAAGATCATCCGCGAAGCGGGCGAGACACAGCCCCTGGCCGAGGCCGCGGATCCCAGGCAGGACG
>CAYWND010000403.1:0-3260 GCA_964459085.1 uncultured Oceanibium sp.
TAGCATTCGCACAGCAAAAGGGCGGCGCGGGCAAAACCACGGCGCTGGCGCATCTGGCAGATGCCTGGGCCGCCGCAGGCAAATCAGTCGCGGTCGCGGATCTGGACCCGCAGCGGTCGCTGAGCATCTGGGCTGGCCTCGGGGCGAACACACGGATCACGGCGGTAGAAAGCGCGGGCTGGCGCGCCGGATCGGACATCAAGGAACTGGCTCGCGACCACGACATCACTCTGGTCGACTGCCCGGGCAGCGCCTCGAACATGCTGGAGGCCGCGCTTCGCGAAAGCACGCTGGTCATTGTGCCCTGCCAGCCGACCATGCTGGACGCCTGGGCCAGTGGTGCGGTCCTCGAGATGGCCGAGAAGGAGAAGACCCCGGCACGGGTGCTGCTGAACCGGGTCCCGCCACGCGGCGGCGCGGTGGACATGGTCCGCGACGCACTGTCCGAAATGGGGGCCAAGCTGCTGAAATCGACCCTGGGCAATCGCGTCGCCTTTTCCAACGGTTTCGCCCGCGGCTCGACCGCGCTGGGCATTGCCCGGCGGTCGCGGGCCAGCGACGAGGTGATCGCGCTGCGCAAGGAACTGGACCGATTGCTAAAGACCCTTTGATGCAGGCCATATCCCCGCTAGCGTTGGGCGACGAGTGGGGGAGGTCTTGGCGTGCGGACGGGTTTCTATTGGGACGAGCGGTGTTTCTGGCACTCGGGCGGCAACTATGCGCTGACGGCCCCCGTTGGCGGCCTGGTTCAGCCGTTAGCTGCGGGCGGATTGCCGGAAAGCCCTGAAACCAAGCGCCGCCTGAAGAACCTGCTGGATGTAACGGGCCTGTCCCGCGAGTTGATCTCGCGCGATTGCCCGCATGCCGACCGCGCGGCGCTGGAGCGGGTGCATCCCGCGACGTATCTGGACGAATTCAAGCGCCTGTCGGATGCCGGTGGCGGCGAATTGGGAACGCGCGCACCCTTCGGCCCCGGATCCTACGAGATCGCGGCACTGTCAACAAGTCTAGTGATCGCGGCAGCGCAGGACGTACTGACGGGCAAACTGGACAACGCCTATGCCCTGTCGCGCCCGCCGGGACACCACTGCCTGCCTGATTTTCCCAACGGGTTCTGCATGCTGGCCAACCTTGCGATTGCGATCCGTACAGTTCAGGCGCAGGGACTGGCCCGACGCATCGCCGTCGTCGATTGGGACGTGCACCACGGCAACGGGACCGAGGCGATCTTCTATGATGATCCTGATGTTCTGACGATCTCGATCCACCAGGACCGGAATTATCCCTTCGACAGCGGAGCGGCCAAAGACCGCGGCGACGGGGCCGGGGCCGGAATGAACATCAACATCCCGCTGCCCCCGGGGGGCGGACACGACACCTATCTGGCCGCGATGGACCGGATCGTGCTCCCCGCCGTGCACCGGTTCCGGCCCGAGGCGATCTTTGTGGCGTGCGGCTTCGATGCCTCGGGGGTCGATCCGCTGTCGCGGATGCTATGTTCCGCCGCGACATTCAGGGATATGACGCAGCGGGTGATGACGGCCGCGCTAGAGCTTTGTGGCGGGCGGCTGATCATGGCGCACGAAGGAGGTTATTCGGAAACGCATGTCCCGTTCTGCGCGCACGCGGTTCTTGCGGAAATGGCCGGGTCCGATATCGACGCGCCCGACCCGTTCGACGTCAGAATTCGGGCTCAGCAACCGGATGCGGATACGGTTGCGTATTTTTCGAAACGTGTCGATTCTCTGGCGGAGGGCGCAGGTCTGGGCAAGTGACACCGGCATGCTCAGCCGCCACAATTGATCACAGGTCACCAAATTTATTTATATTTTTCAGCAATTTGAAGGACAGCAGATCGCGAGGCGCGATCACAAAGGCACCCAATAATACCTCTGTCGCGCCCCAAAGATGCCTTTGGGCAAAACGATAGTGAGGATCAGGAAATTGGTCGCGACTAGCCCGACAAGCTCGGGTCGCCACGGCCTCGAACGATGGAACCCGAATGCGCATAAGCTGCCTGCATACCAACGCATCCGAAATCCCGGTCTTCGAGCGGGCTTGCCCCAAGGGTATGACCCTGGTGCATCACGTACGCTCGGACCTGTTTTATCGGGCGCAACAGGATCTCGATGCCGGGGTGCTGGCGGAAACCGCCGCGCATATGAAACGCATTGCCGCCGGCAGCGACGCCGTTCTGCTGACCTGTTCGCTGCTGGGGTCTGGGAACCTGCCCGGATACTGCGCCGACGCCTTGCTGGCGGAACAGTGTGCCAAGGCCGCTCGCGGTAAGTCGCTAGAGGTGCTGTATACCTGCCGGCCTGCCTTTCCCACGATCAAACGGTATTTCGGGCCGCTCAAAGGTCCGCGTTCGGTCGAAATCACGTTCATTCCCGCAGCCTGGGAATTGCTGACATCGGACCGGACCGACGACCATAACGTGCTGGTGCGTGACGCGGTGTCCAAGTGCAAGGCGAACTTTGTTGCCATCTCGCAGGCATCCATGGTCGCCGCGCTCGACACCAAATCGCCCAGACTGCTGACCGCACCCGAAGCCGCATTGCAGATCCTATCCGAGAAACTGGCCGAATCCACAGATGCGGTGGCTCATTGACCGTTCGCGGGCTTGACGCGCTGCACAATTCCCAGCTTTAAGCGTCCTGACATCAGATCAGGGGAGCGCGATGAAAAAGATCTACCCGGATGCAGCCTCGGCGCTGGATGGGCTGCTGCACGACGGAATGTTCATTGCCGCAGGCGGGTTCGGGCTGTGCGGCATCCCCGAGCTTCTGCTGCAAGCGATCAAAGAGGCAGGGACCAAGGACCTGACCTTCGCGTCCAACAACGCAGGCGTAGACGATTTCGGTATCGGGATCCTTCTGCAGACCCGTCAGGTCAGTAAAATGATCAGTTCCTACGTCGGTGAAAATGCCGAGTTCATGCGCCAGTACCTTTCGGGCGAACTGGAGCTGGAGTTTAATCCGCAAGGCACCCTGGCTGAACGGATGCGCGCGGGCGGCTGCGGCATTCCGGGGTTCTACACCAAAACCGGCGTGGGAACGGTGATCGCCGAGGGTAAGGAACACAAGGATTTCGACGGCGAAACCTACATAATGGAGCGTGGGATCTTTGCTGACCTGTCCATCGTCAAGGCCTGGAAAGCGGACGAAACCGGAAACGCGGTGTTCCGCAAGACGGCGCGTAATTTCAATCCTCCGGCCGCGATGTGCGGCAAGGTCTGCGTGATGGAGGTCGAAGAGATC
>CAYWND010000404.1:0-3247 GCA_964459085.1 uncultured Oceanibium sp.
AAGCTCCGCGTGAAACGACGCCCCATCGGTGCCCTGAATGCAATGATCCGGCCATAAAACCTGGGGGCCGTAAGGCATTTGCGTCACCGAAAACGGGTCCGAACCTGGATGTTGCGACGCAAAGGACTTGTGGTCCGCGGGGTGCCAGTCCTGGGTGTAGAGAACCGTTTCGAATCTGCCCATCATGTCATTGATGATCGGCACCACAGCGTCCCCGTCTGCGACGGCCAGAGCTCCGCCGGGGCAGAAGTCGTTTTGTACATCAATCACCAGCAGCGCGTCGGTCATGCAGCCCTCCCTGAACCCGACAATTTGTTCCCGGCTGGCCCGCAAAGGTCAAGCCTTGCAGAAACCTGGGCAAAATCGGCGGGGTTGTGTAGGGAACGGGGGCCGGGGTGGTTTCACCCTGGCCCCGGCATCCGGGGCTGGTCAGCCTGCCGGATCAGGTGTTGGCGGCAAGGCCCTTGTCCATCAGTTCGCGAATGCGGGCTTCGCGGGTTTCGGCCACCAGGCGGCCCAGCTCTTGATCGCCTTTCAGCAGAACCAGTGTTGATCGGCGGGGAATGCGGCGCGAGCGCGCGACTTCGCGCTTGCCATAACGGTCCCAGTCGACCCGCACGAACAGCATCGCGTCGTCATAGGCCGCATTTTCGGCACGCAGTGCATTGATGATCCGTTCCTGCCGTTTGCAGGTCGAACACCAGTTGGCGGCGAAGTCGACGAAAACCGTCTTGCCCTCGGCTAGCGCATCTTCGATCACGCCGGGGCTGTATTCGACCATGCCCGATGCGCGTGCCAACGGGGCGGTCAGGGTCATTGCGGCAGCAGTTGCAAGAAAGGTGCGGCGTTTCATGGGGTTCTCTCTTTCATGGTGATCAAAGGATGATTGACAAGTCCTGGAACCAGTAGGGCAGGGTCTCGACAGCCCAGGCTTCGATGATGTGGTGAACGCCCAGCAGCAGCATGACGCCCACGCCGATAAACAGCGCACCCATCAGGGGTTTCGAGCGTTCGGCCAGACCGCGCAGGGCGTTTGCGCGTCGCCGGAGTGCGGTTTGCGCCCCAAGACCCAGACCAAGGATCAGGGTCGAGACGCCGAGGGCGAAAAACACCATGATCGCGGTGGCTCTCAGCAGGCTCTCGCCCTGACTGGCCAATGCGATTGCGCCGCCCAGTGTCGGGCCAATGCAGGGGGACCAGACGGCCCCCAGCAACAATCCGCCCAGGAACTGTCCCCGAAGCCCCGACAGATCCATCCCGTCAAGCCGCGTATCAGCGCCCGAGGCGATGCCGGCGGTCGCCATCTCGAAGCGCTGACCAAGGGTGGGCACAACCAGGACAAGGCCGAAACCAACCATCAGGCCGGCGCCCACCAACGTCAGGGTTTGCTGATCCAGCCCGATGGCCGGGCCGATGGATGCGACGGTCAGACCGAAGGCAACGAAACTGACGCTCATACCCGCCGCCAGCGCCAGCGGGCCGCGGCGATCGGCCTGCAGAGCTGATCCCAGCACAATGGGAAGCACCGGCAAGACGCAGGGGTTCAGCAGCGTCAGCAAGCCTGCGCCATAGGCAAAGAAAAGTTCGAGCATTTCAGCCCCGCCGTCATTCGCGATCGGGGTCATATGTAGTGTGTTGCGGCCCGGTGCGGATTCACAATGATGTCAGGCGCAGTGACCTCAGTCGTCAGTGCCGAGTGTCGTCACCTGCGCGACGATTACCGCATTCTCGGCCAGGGCACGATCCATCAGGGATCGTTCCTCGTCGCCTACGTCCACACCGTCCGCCAGCTGATCTTCCAGCGTACCGTGGCCGGTCACGTCCAATGGGGCCAGGTCAGCCTGCTCTAGCACGGCTACTGTTTCGCGAACCGCCTCCGCCTCGTCCACGCCGCTGGCATAGCACAAGAGCGCGGCACCGGTGCTGCCCTCGGGCAACCCGTCGCCGTCCTTGCGCCCGACCTCGACCAAAAGCGTATAGACCTGCTGTTTGCTCATGGGGCGGGGGTAGTCGCCTCGCCCCGGTGCGTCAAGGCCGCAAGAAATCCGGGCTGACGTCGCCCCAGAAACACCGTGGGAAGTAGGGGTAGCTGTCAGTGGCGAAATAGACGAACTTGCCGTTCAGTTTCGCCCCGTTGCATTCGTCCAGGGTGCCCGACCCGGCGACATACTGCCAATCCTGCACATAAGTTCCATCATAGGGCCCATAAGGCTCGGATGGGCGCGCCCCGTCTTTCAACTGCCAGGACGAGATCGCCTGATCCGGCAGATAATGGATCTCGAACCCGTCTGCGGCATAACCGATCAAGGTTGATGTCACCGTGTCGGAATAGGACGCGGGCACTGCGTGATAGTGGTAGAGGCCGCGATTGTCGACATGGGCATTCGCAGCATCCATACCCAGCAGATCTGCCGCCCCCATACCCTCAAGGTTCCATCCCGACGACGGGTCGCGGGAAAAACCGCGGCGGCTGTCCGCATCGTACCAGTCCGCGGTCCCGGGTCGGAACGGTATGCCTGTCAGCGATATTCCCGAAACTGGTGCGTGCGTGGCCGTCTCGCCCTTCTCGGGTGTCGCATCCACGCAAACCTGCACCGTCTGCGCGCGAAAACTATGGGGATTGCCGGCATTCGGGAAAGTCCCGATGTCGTGGTTGGGCGTTCCGTTCGAGGTGATGCATCGCTGATCGCCGGTGACGACGATCTGCGAACTGTTCTCGTGGGCGACCGCGCCGCACGCTGCGGCCAGGAAGGACAAGGTCGCAGCAACAAGGGTGGGTTTCATCAGGCTTCTCCGTAGTGACTGGGGGTCCTACGGGGCACGCGACAAACTCCGTCGAAGATGGAGGCGATTTAACCCTAGTCGCGCAACAGATCGTTGATCGAGGTCTTGGACCGCGTGCCCTCGTCCACCTGCTTGACGATGACAGCGCAATAAAGGTTCACACCGCCTTTCGACGGCAGCGAGCCTGCGACCACCACGGAATAAGGGGGAACCTCGCCATAGGTCACGTCGCCGGTTTCGCGATTCACGATTTTGGTCGACTTGCCGATAAAGACGCCCATGCCCAGGACCGAGCCTTCGCGGACAATACATCCCTCGACCACCTCGGATCGCGCGCCGATAAAGCAATTGTCCTCGATGATCGTGGGTCCGGCCTGCATCGGCTCCAGGACTCCGCCGATGCCAACCCCGCCTGACAGGTGCACGTTCTTGCCGATCTGCGCACAGGATCCGACGGTTGCCC
>CAYWND010000405.1:0-3240 GCA_964459085.1 uncultured Oceanibium sp.
GGATCGCCCGGCTATGGCGTCCAGGTACCCCTTGATCTCGATCGCCTTGAGATCGTTGAACCCAAGCTGATGCCCAGGTGCGATGCAGAAATTGCCATAAGGAGGCTGGTCTGGCCCGGCGAGTATCCGGCGCATGCCGCCACGCCCGCGCGCGTCCGAGGCGTCACAGAACCACAATTCGTTCAGCCGTTCCTGGGTGAGAAACAGCGCCCCCTTGCTGCCGTAGACCTCGAAGTCGTGCTGCATCTTGCGGCCGGTCGCGACCCAGTTTGCCTCGATAGTGCCGGTGACACCGCTGGCAAAGCGCAGCATGACGTTGGCCACGTCATCGACCTCGACCGCGGTTGCGCCGTCGGGTCCGGGCCGGGACGGGATGACCGTCCGGCACTGGCCAAATACCTCGGCAATGGGTCCAAGCAGGAACTCGGCCGTGGCCAGCGCGTGGCTGCCCAGATCGGCCATCGCGCCGCCGCCCTGCGGGTCGTGGCGCCAGGTCCAGGGGGCCGAGGGGTCGGCCATGTAGTCCTCGGCATGAATGCCACGATAGCTGTAGATCTCGCCCAACTCTCCGGCCTGGATCATCGCGCGGGCCTGACCCACCATCGGATTGCAGATGTAGTTGAACCCGACTTGCGTACAGATGCCCGCAGCCTCGGCCGCGTCGCGCATCTCTTGCGCATCACTTGCCAGCGGGGCGAGGGGCTTTTCGCAATAGACATGCTTGCCCGCGGCGATCGCGGCCAGCGCCATGTCCTTGTGAAACGCGTTGGGGGCGGTGATGTCGACCACATCGACCTCCGGGTCAGTGACCAGCGCCCGCCAGTCCGAGGTGCAGCGGCGAAATCCGAAACGTTTGCGCGCCGCCTCGGCAAGGTCGGGCGTCACATCCGCCACCATGGCAAAGTCGATGTCATAGGGCAGTTCGAACACCTTCTGTGCGGTGGCGAACCCGAACGAGTGGGTCATGCCCATGAAGCCTGAGCCGATCAGGCCAAGTCCCAGCCGTTTCATGGTCTACCCCCTGGGCCCAAAGCCAATTGCGTCTGCGTTCACCACCAAGGCCGGATCCAGCCGGTTGTGGAAATAGTCCACGATGTTGCGCGCGGCCGCGACGGCCATGCGTTCCGCGCATTCGACCGTCATGCTTGCGACATGCGGCGTAAGGACGATGTCCGCGCGCCCGGTGACCGGGTTTCCGGCCTGCGGCGGTTCGCTGGCAAAGACATCCAGGCCCGCGCCATGCAACCGGCCCTCGTCCAAAGCCTGGGCCAGCGCGGCCTCGTCAACGGCACCGCCGCGCGCTGCGTTCACGACGATGGCGCCGGGCCGCAGTCGGGCGATCTGATCGGCCCCCAGAACTGGCCGGTCGGTTCCGGGCAGGTGCAGGGTCACGACGTCGGACTGGGTCAGGGCCTGGTCCAGATCGGCCAGGATCTCGACCCCTTCCGGCGGGGCGGCGGCAAAGGGATCATAGGCCAGCACACGCATGTCGAAAGCGGCGGCGAGGTGCGCCACGCGCCGACCGATCCGCCCCAGCCCCACGATCAGCAGCGTCTTGCCCCCGATCTCGCGCGCGGCCAGGCTGTTTCGAAATCCCCAGTCTCCACCAGGTCGGGTCGCGGCATCATAGGCGCCCAGCCTGCGACTGGCCGCCAGCATCAGCATCATGGTGTGTTCGGCCACGGTTTGCGCGTTTACGTCACCGACGATGGTCAGCGGGATGCCCCGCTGGTTCAGCGCGTCGACATCAACCGCATCGTAGCCCACGCCATGCCGGGACACGATCTGCAAGGCTGGGCAGGCCGCGATCGTGGCCGCATCGAAGGGCTGCGTCCGCAGCAGAACGGCCTGTGCCTGCGGCAGACGAGCAAGCATCGCGTCTGTGCCCAGATCCTCGGTATAATCCAGATCTATCGACGGATCCGCGCGCAGGATCGACAACCCGCTGTCGTGCAACTTGCCAGCCACCAAAACACGCGGCATCTCAGTACCCCCCCGAAGCATTGGGATCGTCGGCGGTCTGGCCCTGACCCAGCAATTGTCGCGTCTGATCCACCGCACTGGCGGCTGCGGCGGCCAGCATCCTGACGTCATTGGACAGCGACACAAAATCATAGCCCCAGCCGATGGCCCGCGCGGCATAGTCCGGCGACCCGCAATGGATACCGGCGCGGAGTCCGGCGGACTTCGCGGCGGACAACACCGATTGAATACGCGTAATCATCTCGTCCTCTTCCCGATCAAGGCCCGGCCGCAGACGGCCCTGAGTAGCGCCCAGCGCCAGGTCTGCGGGTCCGACATAGACGCCATCAAGACCGGGCGTTGACACGATATCTTCGAGGTTTTCCAAGGCCTCGGCCGTCTCGATCATCGCGATGGCGAGGATCTGGTCATTCGCGCCATCGGCATAACCAGCACCAGCCGAGAAGTTCGCGCGCGTTGGTCCGAAACTGCGGGAGCCAACGGGTGGATAGCGCATGCAGGAAACCAGGTGTTCGGCTTCTGCACGGGAGTTGACCATCGGACAGATGATCCCAAAGGCGCCAGCATCCAGCGACTTCATGATGATGCCGGGCTCTAGCCAGGGCACACGTGCCATCGGGGTTACGCCGCTGGCGCGCATCGCCTGGAACATGCCCAGCATGTCCGCATAATCCAGCGCACCGTGCTGAACATCGACCGTCAGGCTGTCGAAGCCCTGCGCTGCCATGATCTCGGCCGTGAATGCGTTGCCGATCGATAGCCAGCCGTTCAACGTCGCCTCGCCGCGCGCCCAACTGGCCTTCAGCCCATTTTCAAGCATTGCAGATCCGTTCCCAGTGTTGACACCGGGCCATTCCTGCGGATGCGCCGGGGCGCGTCAACCTGTATGTGGCGTGCGGTACGGCCAGATACACCGCTAGCCCACACGAATAACGCTTGCGCTTGGGTGGCGGGTTTCCTCTAATCCAAAGCACAACATCAGAAAAACGGGGAGACATGACAATGGCACACAGATCGGGATTGGCGGCACTGGCCCTTTTGTCATCGACGGCCATGGCCTGGGCGGATTGCGGGACGGTCACGTTCTCGGACGTCGGCTGGACCGACATCACCGCGACAACAGCGGCAACAACCGTGGTGCTGGAAGCGCTGGGCTACGAGACCGACATCAAGGTGCTGTCGGTGCCGGTCACCTATACGTCGCTGGCCGGCGGGGATGTGGACATTTTCCTGGGCAACTGGATGCCCACGATGGAG
>CAYWND010000406.1:0-3233 GCA_964459085.1 uncultured Oceanibium sp.
CTCCGCCGGGGAGACCCATGCCTGGTTCGATTCCAGGGTCGCCCACCACTTCCTCAGACCACTTCCTCTTACAACGGTACGGGATCTAAATCCGCCCTGGCGGGTTGGCGGGGCCGTTTGTGCTGGATCACCCGATGCTCATCGCAAGTGTGCGGCTGATCTGGGTCAGCGAGCGGTCGGATTGTTCGGCCCAGGTGTTGAACGCAGCCTGAACCGCGCGAAGATCCCGGGCCGAGGTTGGTTGCTTGTCAACCACACCTTCGGCGATCAGGCGGGCGACGACATCGCGCGACAGGATATAGCTGTCGATGCCCATGAACCGCAGAAAATACTGCGCAGATGCACCACCCATCCTTGTCGCTTCTTTTTTAAGCATCAACAGCAGATCTGCATAAGTCTCGGCGGGCCAGGCGCAAAATGCCGCCGCCACCGACGCGTGGCCTTGGGAAAACTCGGTCAGGAACACGGCGTTTTCCCGTACGGATCGCAGCTTGACCGCATTGCGGATAACCCTTGTATCCCGTGTCAGTGCATCAAGACGCTCGTCGTCCATGAAGGCGCAGCGCCCAAGATCGAAACCGCCAAACGCCTCTTCGAAACCGGGCCACTTTGCCTCGACCACTTTCCAGTTGAACCCGGCCTGAAAGATGCAGCGGGTCATCATGGACAGCCAGCGGTCGTCCGGCGCGGCCGTGGGGTCCGGGCCATTGAGATCCGGTCTCAGGAGCGCCTCCAGCGCGTTCGCGCCGCCCTTGCGATCCGCTGCTATGTCGAAAATGTCCTGGTAGTCGCGCATCTGTCCCCTCCGCATGGCAACAGGCTACCGGGTTTTGTCCCCGACGCCAGTGGGTGCGCGCCAGATGTCTCGGAAAAGTGAACCTGCAACGCCTTTTGCAAAACCGTTTGTCCGCGCCCGCAGGCTGGCCTAACGTCGCGGCGATGACCACCTCGGACTATCATGACAGCGCCTATTCCTGGTACCGCCTTGGGGCGACGCTGATCATTGCGGTGTTTGGCAATGTGGGCATGTGGGCCTCGATCGTCGTGCTGCCGGATATTCAGGCCGATTTCGCAACTGACCGTGCGTTGGCATCCTTGCCTTACACCGCGACGATGATCGGATTTGGCCTGGGCAACTATGTCGTGGCGCGCGCCGTTGACCGGTACGGAGTTGTGGCCTCGCTGATCGGGGCAGGTGCGCTGATGGGGTTGGGAAGCTTGGCGGCGGCACTTAGCCCGACGGTGCTGATCCTGTCGCTGTGTCAGCTTGTGATCGGCTTTGCCAGCGGCGCCAGCTTTGCCCCTTTGATCGCAGACATATCGCACTGGTTTCTGCGGCGCAGGGGGATCGCTGTGGCGGTCACGGCCAGCGGTAATTATCTGTCCGGCGCGATCTGGCCGCTGGTGCTGAGCGGGCTGCTGGTCGAAAGTGGCTGGCGTGCGGTCTATGTGGCCTTGGGCGTGCTGATCCCGGCTGCCGTCATCCCCATGGCGTTTCTTCTGCGCCGCCAGGTTCCGTCCGAGGCGCTGGCCGTTGCGGATGCGGCTGCGACGCATCGCGCGCAGACCTCCGGATTTGGGCCGAGAACCCTGATGATCCTGCTGTCAGTGGCGGGGATCGGTTGCTGTGTGGCGATGTCGATGCCTCAGGTCCATATCGTCGCGTATTGCGTCGATCTGGGGTACGGACCGACGGTCGGCGCCGAGATGCTGTCGCTGATGCTGCTGGGGGGCGTCGCCTCGCGACTGGTCTCGGGTCTGTTGGCCGACTGGCTTGGCGGGGTGCGCACGCTGCTGATCGGGTCCGTGCTGCAGATGGTGGCCCTGATGTTGTACCTGCCATACGACGGGCTGGTATCGCTCTACCTGGTCAGCCTGATTTTCGGCCTCTCGCAAGGCGGTATCGTCCCCAGCTACGCGATCATCGTGCGCGAGTACCTGCCCTCGCGAGGGGCTGCCGGTCGGGTTGGGCTGGTCCTGATGATCACCATCCTGGGCATGGCATTGGGCGGATGGATGTCGGGGTGGATCTATGACGCAACCGGATCGTACCGCCTGGCATTCATCAACGGCATCGCATGGAACGTCCTGAACATTGCGATCATGCTGATGCTGTTGATCCGAACCCGGCCGCGGGCCAGCGCCGTTCCGGCCTGATTGTCACGCGCCCAGGATCCGCCCCACAATTTCGGTCGTGTCCTTGGACAGTCCGGGGCGAGATGCAATCCGGTCCAGTTCCACGCGCATCAGATCCTGCCTGTCGGGATCAAACTGGCGCCAGGTCTCGAACGCGCCGGTCAGGCGCGCCGTGGTTTGCGGGTTAAGCCCGTCCAGCCGGATCAGCCAGTCCGCCAGCAGGCGATACCCGGATCCGTCCGCGCGATGGAACCCGGCCATATTTCCCATGGCGAAGACGCCCAGGACGGATCGGAACCGATTGGGGTTTTTCCAGTCGAAATCCGGATGCTCGGTCAGGGCTGCCACCTTTTCGACTGCGTCAGTTGGGGGTGTGCCACCCGACTGAACAGCAAACCACTTGTCCAGGACCAGCGCGTCGGACTTCCAGCGGTCATAGAATAGTCCAAGCTGTTCATCTGCATTGCCATGGGCCACCAGCAGCGACAGGGCTTGCATGGTTTCGGTCATGTTATCAGCCGCGTCGTACAGCTCGACCGCCGCGGATCCACCGTCCACCGCGGCCAGCAACGCAAGCAATCGCCCACGCAGTGCGCGTTTGCCTGCAGCCGTTGCGTCCGGCGAATATGGACCTGGCACCGCGTGATCCCGGAAGGCGCGCACAAGCTCGTCGCCCAGATGCCGCGCAAGGGCCTGATCAAGCCGTTTGCGCGCCGACCAGATCGCCATCGGATCGGGCGCGGGACCGGCTTGCGTCATGTCGCGGAAGACCTCTTCGATGCCTGGCAAGGACATTGCTGCTGCCTTGAACGCAGGATCCAGATCCGCGTTGCGCAGCGTAGCGGCCAGGCCCTCCAACAAAGTTTCTTCGGGCGCCGCATCTGGATCGGCGGTCATCGTCGCCAGTGCGTCGCGCAGCGAGGTCTGCGTCGCCTCCCACCGGTTGAACGGATCGCTGTCGTTTGCCATCAGAAACGCCCGTTCATCGGCGGATGTTTGGCGCTTTAGCGTCACTGGGGCCGAGAAGCCGCGCAGAATCGAAGGCACAGGCCGCGCCGGAAGATCGGTGAAGGTGAATGTCTGCTGATCGGTGTCCA
>CAYWND010000407.1:0-3231 GCA_964459085.1 uncultured Oceanibium sp.
GGCGGACCGGATGCGGGCGCGGATCCGGCGGCCTGGTGTCCTGCGTTGGCTGAACCGTGCGGGCGGTGGCGCGCTGGTCGGGATGGGCGCGCTGACGGCCACATTGCAGCGCGCCTGACCCAGACTATTTCGGGACAGTCTCGGGCGGAGTGCCGCCAATGGCTACCGTGACACGGTCGGCGTGGGCGCGGACCTGGGGTCCCAGCGACAATGCGCGGTCGCGGGTCAGGCGGCTGGTGGGCCCCGAAATCGAGAGGCCCGCCACAGGTTCGCCATAGGCGTTGAAGATCGGGGCAGCGATGCAGCGCATGCCGGTCGCCTTTTCCTCGTCATCGAAAGAGAACCCCCGCATGCGCGTGGCAGCGAGATCGCGCGCGAGCGCCTTTTCGTCGGGGATGGTCATGGACGTGAAAGGTTGCAGGCCGCGGGCGGCCACGATCTCGCGTGTGCGGGCAGACGTGTAGAAGGCCAGCAGGGCCTTGCCGATGCCCGAGGCATGCATGGGCGAGCGTGTGCCGGGGGGGAAGAAGGCGCGGATGCTTTCGTGTGTTTCGACCTGGCTGACAAACAATACCTCGTCGCCGGCTTCGACCCCCAGATTGGCGGTCTCGCCCGTCTCGCGCATCAGGTCGCGCATCACGGGGCGCGCGCGTTCCGGGACAGAGGCGCGTCGCAGAAAGGCCGAGCCGATGCGAAATGCGCCCGAACCGATGGCCCAGGTTTGCGAGGCCTCGTCAAACTCGGCCATGTCGTGGAGCTGATAGGTCGACAGGATCCTGTACAGCGTTGCCGGAGATTGATCGGTGCGGGCGGCCAGTTCGGACAAGGTGCCGCTTCCGTTTGCGGCCAGATCAGCCAACACCGACAACGCCCGGTCTAGCGACTGGATGGTGTTCTGGGCAGTCTTGTCATGGAAGGCGCGGGGCCTTCCGCGGGGACGTTTGTCGATGGGTTCGGGCATATTTTTCAGAAACGTAAAAATTCATGCGACATGTGAAAAATACTAACAGATTGGAAAACATAAGGAAACAGGGAATTTTCGCCTGTCGAAATTAGATTTCAAAAAAATTGTGGAGGCCGGGATGGTCCCATATGGTGCCGCCAAACACGCGACGGAGGAACCGCCAATGTCCGCTCGAAACCCGGTTTTCATTCCCGGACCGACGAATATCCCGGAAGAGATCCGCAAGGCTTGCGATATGCCGACGATGGATCACCGATCGGCCGACTTTCGGGACATCCTGTTTCCCGCCCGGGATGGTGTGCGGGCGGTGCTGAAATCTCGGGATGCCCGGGTCATCATCTTTCCGGCCACCGGAACCGGCGGCTGGGAGGCGGCGGTGGCCAACACGCTGAGCCCCGGCGACACTGTTCTGGCCGCAAGACATGGGATGTTCAGTCATCGCTGGATCGATCTGTGCCAGCGTCATGGGCTGAACGTGAAAGTGGTCGAGACGCCCTGGGGAGAGGGTGCACCGGTCAGCATCTTTAAAGAGATTCTGGCCGACGACCGCAATCACCAGATCAAGGCCGTGCTGGCGACCCACAACGAGACGGCTACGGGTGTGCGATCGGATATCGCCGGGGTGCGCGCGGCGCTGGATGCCTGCGATCACCCGGCGCTGTTTATGGTCGACGGCGTCAGTTCCATCGGGTCGATGGATTTCCGGATGGACGAATGGGGCGTCGATCTCGCGGTCACGGGGTCTCAGAAAGGCTTCATGCTGCCTGCAGGCCTGTCGATCGTTGGCATCAGCCCCAAGGCCTGGTCCAAGATCGAGGCGGCCGAGTTGAAACGCTGCTTTTTCGATTTTCGTGACATGGACAAGTCGAACGAGGGCGGCGGCTATCCCTACACGCCAGCGGTCGGCCTGCTGAATGGCCTAAAGCTGGCGACCGAGATGTTGCTGGATGAAGGGCTTGAGGCGGTTTTTGCGCGTCATGCGCGGATTGCGAACGGTGTGCGGGCGGCGGTCAGCGCCTGGGGTATGTCGCCCTTTGCCGCGCGGCCTGACCTCTATTCCGACACGGTGACAGCGGTGCGTGTCCCGGCGGGATTCAACGGGACTGATGTCGTGACCCACGCGGCCGAGACCTATGACGTTGCCTTTGGCGTCGGGCTAGGCGAGGTCGCAGGCAAGGTCTTTCGGATCGGGCATCTGGGATCGATGACCGATGTGATGGCGCTATCTGGAATTGCGACGGCCGAGATGGCGATGGCCGATCTGGGGTATCCAATCACACTGGGCACCGGGGTTGCGGCGGCGCAGGACGTTTATCGGGGGTCGGCCGGGGATCTGGCCAAAATGGAGGCAGCGTAAGGCTATGAAAGACCTGCAGGTTATGGGACTGCCCACATTCGAGGACGTGCTGGCGGCGCATGAGCGGATCAAGCCGCACATCAACCGAACGCCGGTGCTGCGGTCGGAATACCTCGACACGCTGACCGGCGCGGAACTGCACTTCAAGTGCGAGAATTTTCAGGAACCGGGCGCGTTCAAGGTTCGGGGCGCCTCGAATGCCGTCTTCGGGCTGGATGACGCGCAGGCCGCCAAAGGTGTTGCGACGCATTCGTCGGGCAACCATGCATTGTGCCTGAGTTACGCGGCCGGGCGTCGGGGGATCCCCTGCAATGTGGTCATGCCGCGCACGGCGCCACAGGCAAAGAAGGACGCCGTGCGCCGGTATGGCGGGGTGATCACAGAATGCGAGCCTTCGACCACAAGTCGCGAGGCGGTTTTTGCCCAGGTGCAGTCGGCGACAGGGGGAGAGTTTGTGCACCCCTACAACGACCCGCGGGTCATCGCGGGGCAGGCGACCTGTTCGCTGGAATTGCTGGAACAAGTCGATGGCCTGGACGCAGTTATCGCGCCCATCGGCGGTGGCGGGATGGTGTCCGGCACCTGCCTGACGGTATCCAGCACGGCCCCGGATGTCGCGATCTATGCGGCCGAACCCGAGCAGGCAGACGATGCATACCGGTCCTTCAAGGCCGGTCACATCATTGCCGACGATGCGCCGGTGACCATTGCCGACGGGCTGAAAGTGCCACTTAAAGAGAACACTTGGCATTTCGTGTCGAACCATGTGACCGATATTCTGACCGCCTCGGAAGACGAGATCATCGAGGCGATGAAGATCACCTGGAAATATCTGCGGATCGTGATGGAGCCCAGCTGCGCCGTGCCGCTGGCCACGATCCTGAAAAACCCGGACGTCTTTGCGGGCAAG
>CAYWND010000408.1:0-3231 GCA_964459085.1 uncultured Oceanibium sp.
TCCAGCCGCTCCTTGACAATGTCCTCGATGAAATCCCCGTATTCGGAAATCTCGACCGTGCCGGGTGTCTGGGCACTGACCGTCACCCAGGCAATCGGGCTGTCATCGGACCCCGAGGTGTTCAGCGTCGGCTCGTCGGCCTCGTCGGGATAGCCGCCCACCCGATCCAGACGGTTGGACACCAGCAACAGGATGTCCCCCATGTCCGAGCCGATGGCGAATTCCAGCGTGACGGTTGCCTCGCCGGTCCTCGAGCGGCTGGTCATCCGCTCCAGCCCTTCCAGCCCGCGGAACGCATCCTCCTGCCGGTTGACGATCTCGCGTTCGATCTCGGCAGGGGCCGCCCCCGCCCACCGTGTTTCCACCGCGACAATCGGCTTGCGCACATCCGGCGCCAAC
This sequence comes from uncultured Oceanibium sp., assembly GCA_964459085.1. Lineage (GTDB taxonomy): Bacteria > Pseudomonadota > Alphaproteobacteria > Rhodobacterales > Rhodobacteraceae > Halovulum. Next base: position 400 of record CAYWND010000408.1, read on the forward strand.
TGGATCGGGATCCTGGTCAGCGCCAACGCCCCGAACAGTACGGCCATGACCACGATGGCCATGACCGCAACCGGTCGTTCGATGGACAGGCGTATCGGGTCCATGCGGATCTAGCCTTCCTCGGCCACCTGGGCCCGGCGCTGTTCGCCCGATTGCTGCGCGTTGCGGCCGGCATCGGGCGCGACCTCGCCTTTGCGGTCAAGCAGCGTGGGATTGATATCCTGGCCCGGGCGCAAACGTTCGTTGCCACGCACCACAACCTCGTCACCCGGGCGGAGGCCCGAGACGACTTCGAAATAGCTCCCCAGCGCCGCGCCGATGGTGATCGGGCGGGGTTGGGCCTTGCCATCGGCGTTTACAAAGACGCTCCAGCCGCCACGGCCTTGCACCAATGCGTCCTTGGGGACGACAACCACATCGCGCGGGGCGCTGACGGGCAGTTCCAGGGTGATCGACTGGCCGACGGCAACCTGAAAGGCCGCCGCCTCGATCGACAGGCGCACCGGTCGGGTGCGGGTGGCCGAAAACTCCGTCGGTAGGACCGCCCGCAGCTCAAGGTTCAGCGTCTCGCCGGTATCCGTTCTTGCTGCGACGGCCTGGTCGAACTGCAACGCCTCGACCAAGCGCGCGGGCAGGTTCGCCTCGACCTCCAGCGCGGACGTATCCAGTACCGTCGCAATCCGGTTGCCAGTTGCGATGAACTGTCCAACCTCGGTGAACACCTCCAGGACGATGCCGTTAAAAGGGGCTCTGACCACCGCATTGTCGAAATTGTAGCGCGCGTTGTTCAACGCAGCCGCTGCGGCCTTTATCCGAGCCTCGGCCTCGCGGCGCAGCCCCAGCGCCTCGGCATAATCGGCCGAGCGTTCGTCAAGCTGCGCCTGGGGGATGGTCTCGTTCTCCCACAGGCGCTGGGCACGCTTGTAGGCTTTGTCCGCCCGGTCCAACCGGGCCTCGGCAACAACGACGCCCGCTTCGGCAATCGCGATCTGCGCTTCGGCGCCGTCCAGATCGATCCCCAGGCGTTCGGTATCGATCTCGGTCAAAACCGCGCCTGTGGTGACCTTGTCCCCGACATTGATCGGGACCGCCGTCACCACCCCACCAACCCGGACCGCCACATCACTGCTGCGGTTCGCAACGATCTGACCGAACACCGTGACGGTTTCCGACATCTGCTCGGTTGCAACCAGTTGGGTCGTCACGCCCGCGGCGCGGCCCTGCGGAAGCGCTGGGGACGCAAGAAGCAATAGTGCAGCTGCGTATACTAGGGGCCGAAACCTCATGCTACCTCCTGCGAAAGGCTCAAATTATCGAGTTAGCCCAAATCGGCAGAGAACAAGTTCAAATCGAAGTGGACGAGTGAATTCCCAATACAATCCTATAGGTCAATAGAAGGGACCTAAACTGATTGACCTGTTGATTTTACTGCATGGCCGACCTTCGGTCCACTGGAACCGGGCCAGGGATGCAATCCTAAGCATGCTCGCCGGGCCTGCAGGCGATATGGCCAGCGTGAACCCAGCGCGCGAACGATGTTCGATGCGCCGAGATCAATTGTCGGCTTTGGCGGGAGGCAGTCTTTCCGCTGTTCTGAAGAAAATTCAATCTCATGGCGGTTTTGCAAACGCTGCGGCTCGTCCGGAACGTATTCCACCCTTCGTGTAGAGATGCTTTCACCGAGGACATTTTTTTTAACGACGAGCTCTGTGTCTCCTGGCCGCCGCTTTGGTGCATGAGTTACCGCAGTGCGAACATCCCGTGCGTGGATACAGCGATCAACCAGCGAAGCAATCCACTGGGCCGTGGGAATTACAGGGAACACCGGCCAAACCCGGGTGCGAGGAACCCCAATACGCAAGAGGCAAAACATGGCGACCCCGGAAGGACTCGAACCCTCAGCCTGCTGATTAGAAGTCAGCTGCTCTATCCAGTTGAGCTACGGGACCGCTGGGCCCGGTCTAGCGCAGGTCGCGCGGCCGGGAAACTCGAAATGCGGGTCAGTGGGTCCAGACCGTGCGGCGGTTGGTGGCGAAGTTCTCGCCATAGCCGCCCTTCCGGATGTTCGGCTTGCGCTTTTGCGGCTGAGCCACGGTATAGGCCAGCCCGTGATCGCGCGCGTAGTCGATGGCGGCATCCTTGCTCGGGAATGTCAGCCTGACCTGGCTCATCATGTCGCCCGAACCGGTCCAGCCCATCAGCGGGTCCACACGACGGCGTTCCGCGGGTGTGTATTCCAGCACCCAGGTCCGGGTCTTGGCCTGGCCCGAGGTCATGGCGTTGCGTGCCGGTTGATAGATCTTGGCCTGCATGGGGCGAGTCTCCGTCCTTGATCGAGGCGCAATCTAGTGCAGGGATCCGCGTTGCTCAAGCGGGCAGAGGGCCGCATGGCCCTGGTTATTCAGGAACCCTTCGCCAGGTCCTCGGCCCTGGCCACCGCCTGCTGCGCCGCATCGCCCCCGACCCCGGCGACGGCTGCCTTCTGCTCTTCCGTCAAGTCCCCGGCCTTGTCGAGTCCGGGGATCGCCACGCGCACTTCGCGCCGGGCGAAATCGATACCTGCCTCTTCAAAGGCCTTCTTCACGCGGTTGTAGATTTCCTTGCGCGCCATGAATTGCTTGCCGGGCTTGGCCATGAACTTGCCGCGGATGATCATGCCCACGTCGTCAAAGTCGAAAACGCCCTGGCTTTTGAACGGTTGCAGGAAGTCGTCCTTCCAGGCCTCCTCGGCGATCATCTCGTTGCCGATCTTCTTGAAGATCTTCTTCACCTGGTTCGGGTCGGTGTCGAAGGGCACCGTGAACTTCAGCTTCATGATGACCCAGTCGCGGG
>CAYWND010000409.1:0-1142 GCA_964459085.1 uncultured Oceanibium sp.
CCCCGAATTGGGGTGCCGCACGACCAGCAGATCCGGGTGCATGGCGTTCAGGGTCAGTGCCGTGTCGATCAGCGTCTCGCCCTTTTTGATCGACGAGGCCTGCATCGCCATGTTCATCACGTCCGCGCCCAGCCGCTGGCCCGCGATCTCGAAGCTGGCCTGCGTGCGGGTCGAGTTTTCAAAGAACATGTTGATCTGGGTCAGCCCGGCCAGCACCTCGTTGTGCTTGGTCTGGGACCGGTTGCGGTCGACATACTTGTCGGCAAGGTCCAAGAGATGCGTGATCTCGGGCGGCTTCAGCCCTTCGATCCCCAGAAGATGGCGGTGCGGGAACATGGCGTCTCCGAAAACTGACGCCTCCTTCTTGCGAAAAACCGCCCGGCTTGCAAGGCGCGGGGTGGCAGCGCCGGACAATAGGGGGTAGCGTTCGCCATGCCCGACGCGCCCCCGATATCGCCCCAAGACACGCTTGCCCTGCTGCAATGGCAGGTCGAGATGGGCGCGGACGAGGCGATACAGGATACCCCCGTGAACCGGTACGAGACCGCCAAGGCGCCGCCGCGGGCGCAATCCCAGCCCGAGACGGCGCAGGCGGATGCCCCGGCCCCACCGGGGGCGTCAGCGGTCATTGCGCGCAAAGCGGAAACTCTGGACGATCTGCGCGCGGCGATGGCCGCGTTTGACGGCTGCGCGCTGAAACGGGGGGCCAGAAACCTGGTTTTCTCCGATGGCCTGGCCGGGGCGCACGTGATGATCGTGGGCGAGGCGCCGGGACGTGACGAGGACATTCAGGGCAAGCCCTTTGTGGGGCGGTCCGGGCAACTGTTGGACCGGATGTTCGCGGCCATCGGGATGGCGCGGACCGCGGACGACCCGGCCACGGCGATCTATATCACCAACACCCTGCCCTGGCGGCCGCCACAGAACCGCGACCCCTCGGGTGACGAGATTGCGATGATGCTGCCGTTTCTGCAGCGTCACATCCAGCTTGCCGCGCCCAGGGTTCTGGTCACTATGGGCAATTCCGCAACCAAGACCCTGCTGGACACCACGACTGGCATCACCCGCCTGCGCGGGCAGTGGGCGCAGGCGCTGGGCATACCCGTCCTGCCGATGTTCCACCCCGCAGCCCTGCTGCGCGA
>CAYWND010000409.1:1242-3220 GCA_964459085.1 uncultured Oceanibium sp.
AGGCGCTGGGCATACCCGTCCTGCCGATGTTCCACCCCGCAGCCCTGCTGCGCGATCCGCTGAAAAAGCGTCAGGCCTGGGCGGATCTTTTGGCCCTGCAGGCGCGTTTGCGGGGTTAAACCGCAGGTCTGTTGGGCACAGACTCTCGCCGTACGTATTCGGCGATCGCCAGGGTTTGTGAGGTTTCCGGGGTCGTTCGGACGATGCCCCACGCGCTGTGGCGGCAAATATGATAGTCTGCCCGGTGTACAGAGTACCGGAGGTAAACGATGGACAGACGGCTTTTCCTGACAGGGCTTGCGGCGCCTGTGGTGCTGGCGGGTACACGGCGGGCCGGGGCTACGAACAAGAAGGCCCTGGATCAAGGCGGTGCCAGCATCGAGGTCCTCTCGCGGGTCGAGGTCGAAATCCTGCGCCGCAAGCTGCGGCCCACGGGATTGCAGATCGTAGTCAGTCGGAATGCCGTGCAGCAATGGGACCTGACGGCGCCTTATCCTCGCCGGAACGAGAACCGGATCAAGTTGCGCGGGCTTGGACGCGCCTCGGTCGGGCAAGAGTTTCGCGGCGCAAGGCCTGCGGGCCAGGGCGTCTATGTGGATGGTCGTCTGGTGCTGGTGCCGGATGTGAATGACCCCGTATTTCAGAACCTGAAGAAAATTGTGGTGCTGACCGACAAGTCCAGTTGGGTGATCCGCGGCGGTGGCGACAGCGTGACCTCGCGGGTGCCTGCGCTGGGCGATTTGCCAACCATCGCGGGGATGTTCCTGCAGCGAACGGACAATGGACTTGGCAACCTTCTGGTCAACGTCACGGCGCAACCGACGCGGATGCCGGATTGAGCACCCAACAGGTTTTGCGCGACCTGGTTCGCATTTCGCTGTATCTGTTCACACATGCTCACATTGGATATTTAAAAATATCAATGGGTTAGATATGTGCTCAACCTTGAGCACACCGCCCCCTCTGGACCCGGCCCGTCCGTCGTCATATCTCGGGATCAGGGCCAGCCAGGAGGCACACCGATGTCCAGGATCGATGATAGCCGCGAGTTTATCGCCTGCCGGATCGCCGTGCTCGCGGTCTCGGACACCCGGTCCCTGGCCGACGACACGTCCGGCGACGTGCTGGTCGCCCGGCTGCAGGCCGCGGGTCACGTGCTGGCCGACCGCCAGATCGTCACCGATGACCGCGACAAGATCGCGGCGGTCCTGTCCGACTGGATCGCCGACCCGGACGTGGACGTCGTGATCTCGACCGGCGGCACCGGCCTGACCGGCCGCGACGTCACGGTCGAGGCGCATCGCGATGTCTACGAGAAAGAGATCGACGCCTTCGGCACGGTCTTCACCCACGTCTCGATGGCCAAGATCGGCACCAGCGCGGTGCAAAGCCGCGCCACCGGCGGCGTCGCGGGCGGCACCTATCTGTTTGCGCTGCCGGGATCCAGCGGCGCGTGCAAGGATGCCTGGGACGAGATCCTGGTCTGGCAACTGGACTATCGCCACCGCCCCTGCAATTTCGTCGAGATCATGCCGCGCCTGGACGAACACAAGCGTCGCAAATGACCCGTTGGATCGGGACCGATCGGCACCCCGGCAGCGGCGAGGCCGCGATCGTCATCCTGACCGACCCGCACGGGCGCGTCCTGCTGCAACTGCGCGATGATTTTCCCGGCGTGGCAAATGGCGGGCTGTGGAGTTTTTTCGGTGGCGGGCTGGAGCCGGGCGAAACTGCCGCCGCCGCGGCGGTTCGCGAAATCGGCGAGGAGGTCGGCATCACGCTGCATGCAGACCAGTTGCGGCCATTTGCGACCTATGTCTCGCAAGCTGGCTTGCGACCGCTGGTTCACGTCTTTCGCTGCCTCGGGACGGTGTCCAGCCACGAGATCCGCCTGGCCGAAGGGGCCGGCTTTGGCTTCTTTTCGGCGGACCAGATTGCGCACCTGAACGGATCGGCCAGCTTGAAACCGGTTCTGGAG
>CAYWND010000410.1:0-3216 GCA_964459085.1 uncultured Oceanibium sp.
TGCCCATCGTGATCTGGATCATGCGCGACCAGTTCCAGTCGATCCCGGTCGAACTGGAAGAGGCCGCACTGGTCGACGGATTGTCGATCTGGGGCGCGTTCCTTACCATCGTGCTGCCAATCGCGCTGCCCGGCATGGTCGCGGCCTTTATCCTGTGCCTGGTGCTGACCTGGAACGAATATTTCTTTGCGGCCCTTCTGACTGCGACAGATGCCAAGACCTTGCCTGTCATGGTGGCCAGTCAGACCGGCAGCCAGGGCATCAACTGGTGGGCGATGGCCGCCCTGTCCTCGGCCGCGATCCTGCCGCTGATTGTCATCGGGATCGTGCTTGAGCGCTATATTATCAAGGGCATGGCGGCGGGCGCGGTGAAATAGTCACAACGACCCTGATCGATCGCCTGCAATCATGGCGCTGTCGGTGTATTCTGTGTCCCCCCGTCGCGATTTGGGGGAGATATTGGAAGGATATTGATCATGCCCATTATCACAGCGACTTTCGACACTCTTGACGGCATTCCTACGCATTATGCCCGCGAGCCTGTGGCCCCGTATGGTTCGCGCGGCGTACAAAGAACGTTCTTTTGTGCCCCGCAATTGCTGCCCCCGCTGACCGCTTTGTTCGAGGAAATCAAGGCCGGTGCGCCGTCCGGGTTTGGCGCCCTGGAGGTGATCACGACAGCAGGCGCTTTTGTCGACCGCCCGGGGCAGCATGGGTTGGGGCGTGCGATGGATCTGGATGGTCTGTTCTGGAAACACATCAAGCTGGTGGCCATCGAGCAGGAAACGAAAACGCTGCTGTATTTGGCTGTTCAGGCCCTTGCGCATCGGCATTTCGGCGTCGTCTTGGGGTTCAACTACAATGCGGATCACCGCGATCACCTGCATTTCGATATCAGCCGAAGCGTCCGCTTTAGGCCACAGATGTCGGTCACCTTCTTCATCCAGGAAACGGTGAATGCTGTTTATGGCGAGGCCGTTGCCGCCGAAGGCGAGTGGGGCAACGAAACCGCGTCCGCGCTGAAACGCGTTCGGGATCGATTGGGGATAGGTCCGGTGACAACGACGGCGAACTGGCTGCTGTTTCTGGCGCAGGCGTCTCAGGATGCCTTCGCCCTGGCCGAGGCACGTCGACAGCTGGAGGAAACGATGCCCGCTGGTGATCCACTTCTGGTCTGATGGGTCGATATGGACCGCCCAAGTGCCGCCCCAACGCCTGTAGGTTAGGCGTGGCTTCAGACATTTGCCCGGGCTTTGTCGGTACGTGTCCGCACGAGCGTTGCTGCAGCGGCGATCAACCAGGCCACCGCAAGAAGTGCACCGGCTTCGGACAACCAGTAGGCGCTTATGTCCGACTTTGCGGTGTGGGTCAGGAAAAAGCCATGGGTGAACCCATTCTGCGCGCCGTGCAACACGACTGCGGGCAACACGCTGCCGGACTTCAGCGTGATACAGGCCAGTACCGTCCCGGCCCCGACCAAGGTCAGGCTGAAGGTGACCAGTGCAAAGGCCGGGCGGACCGCGCCCAGGGCTGTGACATTCGTCGACAGCAGGATCAACGGCCAGTGCCAGGCGGCCCAGATCAGCCCGCTGATCAACGCGACCCGCGCAAAGCTGCGCGAACGCGCAAGCTGGGGGACCAGAGAACCACGCCAGTTGGTCCCGGCCCCGGTCAAAAGCGGTGTCGGCGGATTGGGGCGGCCTGTCGGGCGGGATCATGGCCTTCGATCATGGTCAGCCCAATGCCTTGGCGATGCCCTTGGTGGACAGATAGATCTCTTTCCACAATCCATAGGGCTGCGCATAGGCCGCATCGGGCGCGGGCGTAACCTGTTCAGCAACGGGGTTCCAGCGGGCGATATCGCCCGGTTCGGCAGCTCCGACGGCCATCGCAGCCAAAAACGCATCGCCATAGCTGGCGCCGACGGTCTTGTCGCAGACGATCTGGTCAAGCCCCGAGATGTCACTGGTCGCACCCAGCCAGACACGGTTTTTGACACCGCCGCCGACGGCCAGCAGGCGGGTGGGGCGCTGGCCAACCTCGGCATAGGTTTCGATGATGTGGTTGGTGCCGAACGCGATCCCCTCGATAAGCGCGCGGTAGATGTCGCCGCGGGTATGGGTCAGGTTTAGGCCAAAAATCGCGCCCTTGGCGTCGGGGTCGTGGATCGGCGTCCGCTCGCCAGAAAAATAGGGCAGAACCAGCAGGCCATTCGCGCCGGGGGGCGAGGTTGCGGCCTCGGCCGCCAGTACCGGAAATGCGTCGTCGCCCAGCTCTCGCGCGAACTGGTCGCGGAACCAGTGGGTCAGGGTACCCGACGTGGCACAGCCGGCCATCGAGGCATGCTGGCCCTGAAAGAGCCAGGGTGCATACCACAGCCGCGGGTCGCGCACGCGGTCGTCGGTCAGCGTGATGATGAAGATGGTCGAGCCGTACATGATCATCATGTCGCCCACCCCCGTCACACCCACCGACAAGGCCTCGGCCGCCGCGTCGATGGTGCCGACGGTCACGGGCGTCCCCTCGGCCAGGCCGGTTTCGCGGGCTGCCGCCTCGGTCACCTGGCCCGCGATCTCGGTCGACCAGCACAGGCGCGGTAGCATCGACAGCGGGCAGATGTCGTCGGCCAGATCGTTCACCCAGTCCAGCCGGTCCACATCGTAAAGCGGTGCGAAATTGGCGGCCGTGTAGTGGTCGATCACATAGTCACCGGTCAGCTTCCAGGTGATGTAGCTGGTCGAGGTCAGGATTTTCGAGGTCTGCGCAAAGAGGTCTGGGTGGTTGCGCGCGAACCACAGGATCTTGGGTCCCACCGCCTGGCTGGTCAGCGCGTTGCCGCAGCGGTCCAGGATCACGTCCTCGCCGATGCGCGCGGTCAACTCGTCCACCTCAGCCGCTGCGCGGTTGTCGACCCCGTAAAGGACCGCGTTGATCTGCGGGCGCCCCGCGCTATCCACCGGCAGCATGCAGGGCCCGATGGCCGAACAGGCGACGGCGGCGATGTCGACGGCCAGCACGTTCGAGGTTTGCAGCAACTCGCGCGTGATTTGCGTGAAATCGGCCCACCAGTCCTCTTCGGCACGGTGTTCGGCCCAGCCCGGTTTCGGGACCAGCATCTTGTGGTCGCGCGCGGCCTGCGCGATCACCGCACCTTGAGAGTCCACCAGCACGCCCTTGGACTGATAGGTGCCGATATCGAGGCCGAGGAAATAGGTC
>CAYWND010000411.1:0-3208 GCA_964459085.1 uncultured Oceanibium sp.
ATATTTGCGTTGATCTGGTCTGCCGTCAGCAGTTGCCGCGCCTCGTCCTTGCCCGACGGGTCGCCGATCTTGGTGGTGCCGCCGCCCATCAGGACAATGGGCTTGTGCCCGGTCTTCTGCAGCCAGCGCAGCATCATGATCTGGATCAGGCTGCCCACATGCAGCGAGCTGGCGGTGGCATCGAAGCCGATATAGCCCGGCACGACGCCCGCCTTGAGCGCCGCGTCGAGGCCGGCAAGATCGGTGCAATCCTGCACGAAACCGCGGGACTGCATGACGTGCAGAAAGTCGCTGCTGGGCTTGAGGGTCATTGCGCTGGACGTCCGATAGGTATTTGATCGACGCGGGTTATAGCGGAACAGGGGGCGAAGGAAAGAGGCATGGTGGCCGACGAGGGGCCAGTCTGGGCGCTGGGGTGCATGTCGGGCACGTCGATGGACGGCATCGACGCGGCCGCGTTGCTGACCGACGGGCACCAGATCCACGGGTTCGGTCCCAAGCGGTTCGAGCCGTTTTCCGATGCGGACCGGGCGGCGATTGCTGCGGCCATGGGCCAGTGGGACGGGCCACAGGTCGATGCGGCGGCCAGGGTGGTCACGCAGGCGCATGGCGCCATGCTGGACTATTTCCCGACCGTCGAGCTGGTGGGATTTCACGGCCAGACGCTGGCCCATGACCCGGACGGCTGGCGCACCTTGCAGGTGGGCGATGGCGCGCGGCTGGCGACCGAGGCGGGCAAGCCCGTGGTCTGGGACTTTCGCACGGCGGACGTGCTGTCGGGGGGGCAAGGCGCGCCGCTGGTTCCGTTCTTTCACCATGCCTGCGCGCAGGTGCTGGATCTGGACGGGCCTGTGGCGTTTCTCAATATCGGGGGCGTGGCGAATGTCACTTGGGTCAATCCCGGGGTCAGTCGCCCCGAGGCGCTGGGCGCGCTGTTGGCGTTCGACACCGGGCCGGGCAATGCGCTGATCGACGATGTGATGGCGGACCGCACGGGGGCGGCGCTGGATCAGGGCGGGGCGCTGGCGCTGGAGGGTGCGGTGGACGAAGGCATCGTGGCCGAGGTTCTGGGCGATCCCTATCTGGCGCGCGAGCCCGCCAAGTCGCTGGACCGAAATCACTTTCATTGGGTGCTGGAGCGTGTCTCGGGGATGTCGACCGAAGATGCCGCCGCCACGCTGGCCGCGATCACGGCGGCCTGTGTGGCCGACAGCATCCGCCACATGCCCGAGCCGCCCAGGGAATGGCTGGTCGCAGGCGGCGGGCGCCACAACGCCGCGATCCTGGGCGGGCTGGAGGCGCGCAGCAACGTCCCCGTCCGGCCCGTCGAGGCGGTGGGCCTGGACGGCGATTTCCTGGAGGCGCAGGCGTTCGCCTATCTGGCCGTCCGCGTCCTGCGCGGCCTGCCGACCAGCGCCCCCGGCACAACGGGGTGCCGGGTGCCGGTCTGCGGCGGGCGGGTGTCTTTACCCTGAAGTGGCCTGGCCAAGCTGCTTGCGAATAGCGAAACAACTGTGAGCGCAGCACTGCGGGGGTATTGAAATCCTTGGATGCTGAAGACGCGCCTCGTCTGGGCAGGACTCATGAAGTTTGAGATGCACTGCCGGTGGTCTCGCAGAGTGTGACAACAAGGTGCTGATATCGTTGGGAACCGGATAGGGCTATCTTACTAGAACTAGGCCAATTTGCTAGAAAATCTATTTTTTCGCGAAAGCGCTATTGACGCCTAGACAATTAGCGATTAGCTTAACTGAAAGCTGCTAGATACAATATTGGAGATCTGAATATGTCTACTATGAAGGCAATGGTGCCGATGGACGATGGGTTCTGCACTGATATGATCCGGTTTTCAGACGGTCGGATTACGCTTTCACGGCTGGGCGAGCTTGCCGAAGAGCAAGTCCTTTCTCTGCTCGAACGCAGTTTTGAGGATCATGGAGAGGACTGGTTTGGAGACAGGGCAGTCGAATTTGCGGAGATCTATTTTCCGCACATCGCAGAGGACTGGCGGCGCGCTGATGCTGCAGCCGCGGTCCCCAGATATCCCAAGAGAAACAAGCCGCTTGTATGGAAGGAGGTTACTATTGAGCATGGCGCGCAGGTGCGTATGCACTATGCCGGCGTTCACCACTATGCGATCGTCGAGGACGGGCGGATTGTCGATGAAGACGGGAAGTTCTCTCCGTCTGAATGGGCATCCAAAGTCGCAGGCGGAACCACGCGCAATGCATGGCGCGACCTGTCCTTCAAGGAACTGCTGTCCAGTCATTGGCTTCCTGCGCAATTTCTGAGGGATCAGGCGAGGTCGGAAAAGTCCAGAGGGATGCAGTCATGAAAAAGCTCGAAAGGGAGCGGCGCGCATTCATCACGGGACTGGGACTCGACCTTCTGCGCGTTGAATATCGCGGCAAGCATGAGGCATATGTTTTCGAGGAAGGCGTCGTCTTCTGTGCATCAACACCTTCGGATGGACGCGAACGCGCAAACTTTCGGAGCCAGGTTCGACGGCTTGGGCGCCGATGACAACAACTATGCCAAGCCCAGTTGCCCTGCGTGTCATTTCGATCTGGCAGCATCTTGCTATTGTGTCCCGAAAACCCGGCACTAAGACTTCCCCTGACGGACGACACAGGCAGGAGCACCGGGGGTCATGAGGATCAGCGAGATACGGGTCTATCGCACCGCGCTTCCTTATGTGGGGGGCACGTACAATTGGGGGGCGGGCAACGCGATCTCGGTTGCGCAGGCGACCGTGGTGGTGATCGACACGGAATGCGGATTGTCGGGCTGCGGCGAGTTCACGCCGTGTGGTGAGAACTACATGGTCGCCCATTCCGAAGGCGTGGCGGCGACGGTCAAGCTGCTGGCGCCGGTCCTCGTGGGGCAGGACCCCCGGCAGATCGAGGCCATTGACCGGGGCATGGATCACGCGGTGCAGGGCCACGGCTATGCCAAGGCGCCGGTGATTGCCGCCTGCTATGACATCCTTGGCAAGGCCACCGATCTGCCGGTCTGGATGCTGCTGGGCGGGAAGCTGACCGACGGCGCGCCGATGTATCGGGTCGCGCCGCAAAAAGGCGTCAAAGAGACCACGCAGGAGATGGAGGCGCATCGCGCCGCCGGGTATCGCCAGTTTCAGATCAAGGTCGGCGCGGATTGGGAACGGGACATCGAGCGGATCCGCACAACGGTGCCGCTGCTGAAGGGG
>CAYWND010000412.1:0-3208 GCA_964459085.1 uncultured Oceanibium sp.
CTCGTAAGGGCCGGGCGGGCAGCGATAGGGGTTGGGCGGTGCGACCATGGCGAAGGTGCCGCCCTGGGGCATCGCCTCGATCTGCGCCTTCAGCAATTCGGTCTGACTGCCGGCCTTGTAGGCGTGCGGCATGGCGTTCTGTGCTGCCAGCGACCAGCCGGGCACGGAACCGTCCACAAAGTCGATGCCGGGGCTGAGGATCAAACGGTCATACGGCACCGATCCACCGCCTGCCAACGCAACCGTGCGCGCGTCGCGGTCGATGCCGGTGGCCCAGTCGTGGACCACGTTGATCCCGTAGGCCGAGGCCAGATTGCCGTAGCTGTGGCCGATCGAGGCCAGATCACGAAAGCCGCCAATGTCGAGGTTGGAGAAATAGCAGGTGTAGTAGGTGCGCGTCGGCTCGATCAGGGTCACGTCGATGGCGCCCTCGCTGTCCTTGGCGATGTAGCGGGCAGCCGTGGCGCCCCCTGCCCCGCCGCCGACCACCACGACACGCGGTTTGCCCTGGCCCAGCACGGCGGGCGCCGATAGGCTGGCGGCGGTCACCGCTGTCGCCCCCAGGAACAGGCGTCTGTTCAGTTTCATGCGTCTTCTCCCATCTTGCGGGCCTCAGTCGAGCCCTTCGAAATAGGCGGCCAGGGCCGCGATCTCGTCATTGTTGAGCCGCCCGGCCATCATCTGCATCACCGGGTGCGGGCGGCGTTTGGCCTTGTAGGCGTGCATGGCGATCACGAAGTCCTCGGTCGGCCAGTTGGTGATCGAGGGGATGCCCTCGTCCGCGCCGTCGGCGCGGTGGCAGGTGGTGCATTCGCTGGAGAGGTATTCGCCGTAGTCCGGATCGCCCTGGATGGCGAGAATGGCGGCATCGAGGTCGTGATCGGTCGCCGACGCGGTCGGTTCGGCCTCGGGGATGTTCGAGGGACTGTCAGAGAAGCCGCGCAGATAGGCCAGCAGGTCGGCCCGATCGGTGGCGTCGGGCAGGCCGCGAAAGCTCATGCGGGTGCGGGTCGCGATGCTGCGAGGGTTTTCCAGAAACCCATCCAGCGTCTCGGCCGTCCAGACCACCCCGTCATCCCCGGCGCGCGCCATCGCGCGCGAATACCGAAAGTCGTCGAGTGTTGCTGCGGGTCGGCCGAAAATGCCGTTAAGGTGCGGGCCGATGCGATTGCGTGCGTCCCCGCCCACCTGGTGGCAGCCCTTGCATTTGGCAAACACCCTTTCGCCGGCGACTGCGTCCCCGAACAGGTCTGCTGCGTGGCCTGATGCAGGGCTGCAGACGGCGGCGAGCGACAACACTGCGGCCAGGCGCATCCCCTACCCCCCGTATGACTGCAGGTAGGCAATCACTGCGGCGATGTCCTGCGGCGTCTTCAGGCCGCGAAAGGACATTTTGGTCCCGCTCATGTAGCCCTTGGGATCGGCGAGGAACGAGGCGAGCGAGTCTTCGTCCCAGGCGCGCCCTTCCTCGAGCGCGGCCTTGAAGGCCTTGGAGTATCTGAACCCGTCAACGCCGCCCATTGCCCGGCCGATCACGCCATTGAGTTGCGGGCCGGATTTGTTCCTGGCCCCGTCCCCGACGGCATGGCAGGTCTTGCACTGTTTGAACGCTTTCTCGCCTGCCGCGACGAGTGCCGCCGTGTCGTCCTGCGCCGTCACCTCTTCGGTCGCGGGCGCGGCATTTGCCTCTTGCTGGGGCTTGGGCGCGGCTGCGGGAATGAACGACGGCCCATCGGCCGAGAAGGTTGGCAGACCCTCGATCGTGGCGGGGTTCATCACGGACTCGCTGCCCCCGTCTTCGGGCGTTTCGACAAGAAAGACCGAGCGCATCGTGACCGCGACCTCGTCCTTGCAGTTTTCCATGCAGGGTTCGGCCCGCCAGGCCGGATATTCCAGGTCCGGGCGATCATCGATCACGAAGCCGTCCCTGTTGTACATCTCGACCTGGGCGAAGGTTTCGTTGCTGAGTTCGAAATCATCGACAACGAGATCGTTGGAATAGAGGATGTAGGCGACGATCGCGTAGGTCTCGTCGGCTGTCGGCGTTTTGGCCTCGCCAAATGGCATCGACCGAGAGACATAGTCAAAGACCGTGGACAGGTAGGGCCAGTAGGACCCCACGGTCTTGACGGGGTCCTCGTCAGCCAGGGTATCGAAGCCGCCTGCGAGCACCGGCCAGTTGTCCACGCCCTCGCCGAAATCGCCATGGCACGATGCGCAGCGTTCTGCGAACACCTCTTCCCCGGTCAACGCGTCGCCGGACCCGACCGGCAGGCCGCGCCCATCGGGCAGGACGTCGACGTCCCAGGCGGCGATTTCCTGAGGATGGGCCGCGCGACCGAGGCCGTACGTACCATCGGCGCTTGGCGCGGGCGCCGTCAGATCCATACCGCTGGCCGCCCGCTGCGCCGCGGCGGCCTGCACTTCGGCGATCTTTGCCTCGAGCTCGGCGGCCCTGACGGCCTCGGCGCTGGCCTTTTCGCTGGCGGCTGTGGCCTGTTGTTCGACCTGCTGGACACGGGTTTCCAGCGTCTCGATCTTGTCCGCGCCATAGTCGCGCGATGCAATCCCGTAGGCCAGGCCGATGACAAGGGCCGTCCCGCCAAGTGCGGGGATGAAAATGTTAGGAGACTTCGACATTCTCGGCGATCCCTTCCGGACTCACGTACCAGGTCTGAATGCAGTTGTTGTGGTAGACGGCGTTCTCGCCGCGCTGCTGGCGCAGCTGTTGTTTCGTCGGCTGGACGTATCCCGTCTCGTCGATCGCGCGGGCCTGGAGCAGCATCGGCGCGCCGTCCCAACTGGTGTCCAGATAAAATCGGGTCAGCGCTTTGGTGTCGCCCTGCTTGCCAAGTCGTGCGGTTTCCCAGGTGATGCCCCCATCCTTGGAGACATCGACCCGGGTGATCTGGCCGTGGCCTGACCAGGCGAGGCCCGAGATCACCAGCGGGCCGGGACCGTGTTCGATCGGCATTTGCGGGCTGGGCGCGGTGATCACGGATTTTGTGTCCATCACCCAGGTCCACTTTCGCGCGGTGCCGTCCTCGTAGACATCCGTATATTTCGAGGTCTCTTCGCGGCTTTCCACGGCGCGGTCCACGACCTCGACCCGGCGCAGCCATTTGACCCACATGTTGCCTTCCCAGCCGGGCACGACCAGCCGCACGGGATAGCCGTGCTCCATCCTCAGCGCCTCGCCATTGGCCTT
>CAYWND010000413.1:0-3200 GCA_964459085.1 uncultured Oceanibium sp.
CATGGCACCGGTTGCGATCAGCGCATTTTCGACGGTGTACAGGTCGGATGCGGTCGTGATCGTGACGCCTGTTGTAGTTTCCGCGATCGCAGTGGCAACCTCTGGCACCAGCGTCGCGCCGAACGCTTCGGCGATCCTGGTCTGGGCACGGACCAGCGCGCGGGGCGAGATATGCCCGCCGGTCACCTCGTGGAACGCGCGCGTCCCGGTGGGAAACGCAAAGAATGGAAACGCCTCGGCCAGGTCTTCGCCATTAAGATCCCGACTGTCGATCCCAAGCGCCTGTCGGACCTCGGCGGCGGCATTGGTGAAGGCGTGGTCCGCCGGGCCCGCCATCATCGCACCGCACGGAGTGTAAAAGGGGATACCCGAGGCGGCCTCGATATCCCGGTATCGGGCGATCGAGGCGGACGATACGGTCGACCAGAACGCGTCCGTTGCCAGGCGGCGCGTGATCCGCCCCTCGTCATAGTGGCTGGCGAACACTCCCTGATGGGTGCGCTTGTCTACGGGTTCGTCCGGGCCGATCAGCAGCACGTCGTGGCCCATCTCGGCCAAATACTTGGCCGCGGCTGATCCCATCAGACCGCGACCGATGACAGCGATGCGGGTCATCTACGGGGAACCCTCTGCAACTTGGCGGATGCCATTTGTCGGAATGGCCCAGGCGCCGGCAATCACGTCTCCAGCACTTCGAAACTGCGGGCTGTCAGCGACTTCTGGATCGTGTAGATCGAGCCGTACTTGTCCTCGCGCGGCAGCGGCATGCGCACGGGCACATCGCGCAGACGCGGTTGGATCGTCGGCGCGCCGCACAACATGCGCTCGTCAAATGCCGCAAGCGTCTCTAGCTCGGTCATCGTGCCCATCAGTGGCCATGCGTCCGCGGCCATCATTTCGTAGAACAGCAGGCGCCGGTCATGGGTCGATCGATTGAGGGCCGAGCCATGCACAATGCGCGCATGGTGGATCGTGATAGAGCCCGCGTTGCCAGTCAGTTGCACGGCGTCCTTCATGTCCAATCCGCAAGCGTCTAGATCCATGGCGCCGATGAACACCCCATCGGCGTGATGGTCATGGATCGGCCCCTTGTGCGAGCCGGGAAAGACCATCAGCGGGCCGTTCTCGGGCAGCAGATCGTCTATCAGAACCCCGACCGCCAGCACATCATCGTTGGTGTAGGGATAGAAAGCCCAGTCCTGGTGCCATTCAACCGCCGCGCCATACCCGGCAGCTTTCATATTCAGTTTCGCGGTCTGCAGCCGCAGATCGGGGCCCAAAAGGTCGCGTACCGGCGCCAGGATCGCGTCCGAACTCATCAGCTTGCCCATCACCTCGGAATTCAGATCCGGGCGCTTGATCCGGCGGATGCGCGGATCCTGAGGGGTGTGGCTGTCCTCGAGGTCCAGCCGGTCGTCCGAGGCGGTCATCGTCCGTGCCTCGTCGGTGAACCGCGCAATCTCGTCTCGGATGGCCTGGATTGTCTGAGGGGCCACGCGATCGGGCACGACCAGATAGCCGTTGTCGTAATAGAATTGAACGTCGGTCTGGCTGAGCACTTCCATGGGCCGGTCCCCTCCCTTTTGCCATGCCTTACTGTCCCGCTTCTGCGGTGCAGGGGCAGGTCTGGTTGCGACAAGCGTGGCGGAAACGGGCCGTAGGGTCAAAGACCTTCTGCCAATGGCGTCAGAAGGGCCGGATCGGGAGCTGGGCGCCCGGTGTAGGTTGCAAAGGACTGGCAGGCCATGTGGCGGAACAGATCGAACCCGGTCAGGACGGGGATGCCTGCCGCGCGGGCAGTCGCAACGAACATGGTTTCGATAGGAAAATAGACCGCGTCAAAGACCCAGCGCTGGGATCCGATCATGTCCACAGTAAAAGCCATGCCCGGGTGTTCGGCCATGCCCATTGGCGTGGCATTGACTAGGCCAGTGGCGACGCTGGCAGCGTCAGGCGCATCCGTGACGGCGATAGCGGTGGCACCGGTGTCTTGCGCGACGATCCTGGCTGCGGCCTCGTCCAGATCGAAAATCAGCACCTCGTCGGCCCCCAGATCCAGCAAACCGCGGGCAATGGCGCGCGACACGCCACCTGCGCCCGCCATCAGGACGGTGCCCGGCGAAGAGGGCGCAAAGGCGGCGCTCCAGGCGGCGGTGAAGCCCGAGTGATCGGTGTTGTGGGCATGGATAGCGTCGCCGCTGAAAATCAGCGTATTGGCCGACCCGATACCGGGCGGCATGTGGCGGTGCGTGGCCATGTCGTGCGCGCGGGTCTTGAAGGGATGGGTCACGGTGAACCCGTCGAAACCCTGGGCGGGCAGCGACCGGATCAGGCTTTCAAAGTCGATATCCTCCTCGGCACTGTCGCGAGGTCTGAAATCAAGCGTCAGTCCTTCGGCCGTGCAAAACAGATCCAGCGCGCGGGCCAGGCGCGAGCGCGAGATGTGCGCGCCCACGAGGCCGATCTTCAGGGTGCTGTCGGGCATCTGCGCGCCTCCGGCTGGAGTATTTGTCGAGCAAAGAGGCTCACATCACCGCGCCGATCTGCCAGGGCACGAATTCGTAGTCGCCAAGGCCTTGCGCCTCGGATTTTGTCGGCTCGCCATTGGCGACGCGCAGCAGGGTTTCATAGATCTCGCGGCCCTTGTCTTCGACCGACATGCCGTCCAGAATCTCGCCCGCGTTGATGTCCATGTCCTCGGTCATGCGGGCGTACATCTGGCTATTGGTCGCGATCTTCAGGCTGGGCGCGGGTTTCGCACCGAACGCCGAGCCGCGACCGGTGGTGAAGGTGACCAGGTTGCAGCCGCTGGCAATCTGGCCGGTGACGCTGGCCGGGTCATAACCGGGGCTGTCCATGAAGGTAAAGCCCTTGGCGGTGACGGGTTCGGCATACTTGTAAACACCGGTCAGGGGGGTCGTCCCACCCTTGGCCGCAGCACCCAGTGACTTCTCCAGGATCGTCGTCAACCCGCCTTTCTTGTTGCCGGGCGAGGGGTTGTTGTCCATCGAGCCCAGGTTTCGGGCGGTGTAGTCCTCCCACCACTTGACGCGTTCGATCAGTTTTTCGCCGACCTCGCGGTTGATCGCGCGCGCCGTCAGCAGGTGCTCGGCCCCGTAGATCTCAGGCGTCTCGGCCAGGACGGTCGTGGCTCCTTGTTTTACGAACAGGTCCGAGGCATATCCCAGCGCGGGGTTGGC
>CAYWND010000414.1:0-3173 GCA_964459085.1 uncultured Oceanibium sp.
GCAAGGGCATCCTCGACATCCGCACGGTTGGGGGGATCGACATAGATCGGTGCGGCGGTGGCGCTGTCATGCTGCTCGAACAGTTTTCGCAGCGAGGATCGCGGGCCAAGCTGGCCGGCGGTCACCACCAGCAGCGCATCCCCGTCGGCCCATTCCGCAAGGCCCGAGGCCAGGGCGGCGGTGGTTCCGTCTGCCGCATCCTCGACCAGCACAATGCGCTGACCGGGAAAAAACCCGGTCGACTTCAGGGCATCCGTGACCAGTGCAGGATCTTTGCGCACATCTGCGCCCGCGATGCGGGTCAGGCGCATTTCGTCCTCACCGTTGGGGCCCAGCAGGGCGGCGACAAGATCCTGCCGCTTCAACGCGACTCGCATCGGGTCCTGTCCGTAGATCAGGATCGCGGGCAGGTTGGCGTGCGGGGCGGCGAAATAGGACCTGACATCGCGGGCGGACAGTTTCATTCCGCCCAATCCTCGGCCGTGGTTGCAAGCTTCAGCAGGATCTGATCGGCCAGCGCCTCGGCGATGCGGCTGTTCGCATCCTCTTCGGCGGCGCGGGTGGCAAAGGGCGAGGCGACGGCGGAATAGGCCGTGAACGCCTGCACACTGTCCTGATAGACGACGTTGCCTGTGCTTAGGGATTCAATGAAGAAGTCCGCTTCGGCATCAATGTTGAACCGGGTAATCGTTCGGTCCGGGCGGATGGCGCGCTCACTTTCGGTCAGGTCGACAACCAGTTTCAGGCTGTACGCAGGGGACCGCGCGGGGCCCAGCCGGGTTTCAAGCCGCTCGCGGATCTCGAACCCTAGTCGGTCGTCGGGTATCTCGAAGGCGATCTGGTTCTGCAATGCGCGCGCCGCAGACTGCTCGCCATAAAGCGGCGTGAAACCACAGGCCGGCAACAGGGCCAGCCCAGCCAGCATGGCGCGCCTAGAGCACCACATTGACGATCCGGCCGGGCACGACGATCAGTTTGCGCGGTGCCTGCCCTGCCAGCAGTTTCTGGACTTGCGGCTCGGCCAAGGCCAGCGCCTCGATATCCTCGCGCGCGGCGTCGGGGGCGACCTGGATCTCGGCCTTGCGTTTGCCGTTGACCTGGATCGGCAGGGTGACCAGATCGATGGTCAGATAGGCCGGATCGGCGATGGGCCAGTCTGCCTGGCTGATCAGGCCGGGTTGATCGAAGGCGGCCCAGATCTCTTCGGCAAGGTGAGGCGTCATGGGCGTCATCAGGCGGGCCAGAACCAGCATTGCCTCGCGCCGCGTTGCGCCATTGGCGGCATCAGCCTTGGCCAGGATGTTTGTAAGTTCGTAAAGCTTGGCGACGGATTTGTTGAACGCAAACCCCTCGATCCCGGCAGTGACATCGCGGATCGTGCGATGCATGGCCTTGCGCAGATCCAGTGCCGCGGCGCTGTCGGCATCCTCGGTCGGGCCGTTGCGAATGTCATCGGCCAGCCGCCAGACGCGCTGAAGGTGCTTCCACGCGGCCTCGGCCCCCGCGGCGGTCCATTCGACGTCGCGTTCCGGTGGGCTGTCGGACATGACGAACCAACGCGCGGTATCGGCGCCGTATTGTTCAACGATGTCCTGCGGGTCCACGACGTTTTTCTTGGACTTGGACATTTTGATCACCGGGCCGATATCGACAGGCGTGCCGTCTGCCAGGGTCGCGCCGCTTTCCGAACGAACAACCTCGTCTGGTGTGCGCCACACTGGGCGGCCGCCATCACCGGGGGTCGAGTAGGTCTCGTGTGTAACCATCCCTTGGGTGAAGAGCGCATTGAAGGGTTCGATGGCTTTTTTTGGAAGGTGCCCGGTGATCTGCATCGCGCGGGCGAAGAAGCGGGAATAGAGCAGGTGCAGGATCGCGTGTTCGACCCCGCCGATATACTGGTCGACATTCATCCAGTAATCGACGTCCTCGGCAACGGTAGGGGTCGGTGCGTGCGGCGCGGTAAACCGGGCGAAATACCAGGACGAGTCGACAAAGGTATCCATCGTGTCCGTTTCGCGCTTGGCCGGGCCGCCGCATTCGGGGCAGATGCAATCCCGCCAGGTCGGGTGGCGGTCCAGAGGGTTACCGGGTTTCGACAGATCCACCTGATCCGGCAACTCGATCGGCAGGTTTTCCTTTTTCTCGGGCACCAACCCGCAAGTTGGGCAATGAACCACCGGGATCGGACAGCCCCACCATCGCTGGCGCGACACGCCCCAATCACGCAGGCGGTATTTGACCTTTTCCGTGCCCAGACCCTGGGCTTCGAACCAATCGATCGTGAGGTCGATCCCCTCTTGACTGGACATCTCGCCCGCGCCGGCGAAGTGGTCGATATAGGAGACCGTATCCGTCTTTGGCGGAACCAGCGCCTCGGTTTCGATCGAGGGCTGTTGCCCCGGCATGGTGAAGGCGCTGCGGACGTCGAGCCCGTATTTGCGGGCGAAGTCCAGGTCACGCTGGTCGTGCGCCGGGCAGCCATAGATCGCCCCGGTGCCATAATCCATCAGGACGAAATTGCCGACCCAGACGGGAATGGTCATGTCAGGCTCGACCGGGTGGCGAACGGTCAGGCCGGTGTCCAGACCCTTCTTTTCCGCCTTTTCCATTGCGGCCTCGGTCGTGTCCATCTTGCGGGTTTCGTCGATGAACGCGGCCAGGTCGGGATTGTCCCCGGCCAGATCTTTCGAGACCGGGTGTTCTGGCGACAGCGCAAGGAACGTCGCCCCGCGCATGGTATCCGGGCGGGTGGAATAGCAGATGATCGGATCCCCGCCGTCGGTGCGGTGGAACGGGATCTCGATGCCCCGGCTTTTGCCAATCCAGTTGGATTGCATCAGGCGGACCTTCTCGGGCCAGTCCTTCAGCCCGTCGATGGCGGCGAGCAGTTCGTCGGCCATATCCGAGATCTTGAAGAACCACTGCGTGAGTTCCCGGCGTTCCACTAAGGCACCCGAGCGCCAGCCGCGACCGTCCTCGACCTGCTCGTTGGCCAGAACGGTCATGTCTACGGGGTCCCAGTTGACGATGGCGCTTTTGCGCGTGACCAGCCCCGCCTCCATCATGTCCAGGAACAGCGCCTGCTGCTGGCCATAGTATTCGGGATCGCAGGTTGCGAACTCGCGGGACCAGTCGATGGAAAAGCCCAGCGGTTTCATCTGCTCGCGCATGTC
>CAYWND010000415.1:0-3167 GCA_964459085.1 uncultured Oceanibium sp.
GATCGACGCCTTCAAGGCCCGCTATGACGTCACGGTAGAGACCGTCGAGACCGCTGTTGAGGCCGTGGAATTCAAGGTCCCACGGGTCCTGCGCGAGGCGGTGGCGTGAGCGTCCTCAGCCCCGGGGCCTCCACATGAGGCCGCCGCTGCCTGCCATCGCCCTGGGTGCTGCCGGGCTACTGCCGTTTCTGGGCGGCGCGCTGGCCGTGCACGGGCTGTTGCCTGGCGTGTCCAACCCGTTCACCGGGTATCTGATCCTGCAATCTTATGGCGCGGCCATCCTGGCCTTCATGGGCGGCTGCCTTTGGGGATTTGCTGCGCAGGCGGGCCGGGCCGGGTGTAAGGAACTGGGCGTCAGCGTCATCCCGGGGCTCTGGGCCTTCAGTGTAACCTTTTCGCCTGATGCAATGCTGTCGCTGATGATCGGCTATGTCGCTCTGTTCGTCTTTGACCTGATGTTTCGCGGCTGGGGGTTGGGTCCGAAATGGTGGATCTCGCTGCGCCTTCCTCTGACCCTGGTCGTTCTGGTCTGCCTTGCCTTCGGGGCATTCGCGTGACCGGCGACCGCGACACAATCGCCTTTTATGATGGCAACGCGGACGACTATGCATCCTTTGCCGCCGAAAGCGCCGAACACCCCAAGCTGGAGGCGTTCATCGCCCTTATGCCGCCCGAGGCCAAGGTGCTGGACCTGGGATGTGGGATCGGCTGGGCGGCGGCGGCCTTTCGCGACGCGGGGTTTCGCATCGACGCGATGGACGCCAGTGCCGGCCTGGTTGCCAAGGCGCGCGAGCTTTACGGGATCGAGGCCCGCCGCGCGGCATTCCGTACGCTGTCGGCACGCAGCCGCTATGACGGCATCTGGTGCCACTTTGCCCTGCAGCACGCCGAACGCCCCGAACGCCCGCAGATTTTTGAACGCATCCACACCGCGCTCAGGCCCGGCGGCCTGGTGTATATCGGCGTCCAGAAGGGGCCGATGGACTGGCGCGACGACTTCGGCCGGCTCTATTGCCCGTTCCGGGACGAGGATATGGCCGCACTGCTGGACGATGCGGGCTTGACCGATCACCGGTTCGAATACGGCACCGGCAAGAACTATGACGGCACCCCGACGCTGGGTCTTTATGTCTGGGCCCGCAAGAATGCCTGAGATCGTGGCCTACACGGACGGGGCCTGTTCCGGCAATCCCGGCCCGGGCGGCTGGGGCGTCGTTCTACAGGCGCGCCGGGGCGAGACGGTGTTGAAGGAGCGTGACCTGTGCGGCGGCGCGGCCCAGACCACCAACAACCGGATGGAACTGACCGCCGCCATCGAAGCGCTGGAAGCGCTGGACCGGTCCAGCGCAGTAACCCTGGTCACCGACAGCGTCTACGTGCGCGACGGCATCACCAAGTGGCTGCACGGCTGGAAACGCAACGGCTGGAAAACCGCAGCCAAGAAGCCCGTCAAGAACGAGGATCTGTGGCAGCGGCTGGATGTGGCACAGGCCCGTCACGACGTAACGTGGGAATGGGTCAAGGGCCACGCCGGCCACCCCGAGAACGAACGCGCCGACGCATTGGCCCGCGAAGGTATGGCCCCCTTCAAATCCTGACGGGGCGTTGCACCCCCTGTCCGAACGGGCTAGACGACACAGGTGTGTTGTCGAGTAGGTGGGTCTGTCATGCGGCAGGATTTTGCGCGTCTTGTTTTTGCCTTTCGCGGGCTTGCCCGCATCCTGATGCGATGCGGGATTGATCCCGAACGCGTTCATCTTTGGGTGGCCAAGACCATAGATGACTTTGACCTGACCGACTGGGATCTGCTGGAAACCCAGATTGAGGGGGTGCTGGCCTCTGCGCATCTGGAACCGGATGTCCGGCAGGACCTGAGCGCCGAGGCACGCAGCATTCTGTGCAAGCTGTCAGGCCGGTCCTGACCCCCGGAAACAGGTTATTTACGCTGAACGAAGGTCTTGTAGGCCCACAGCAGCGCGATCGCGCCAATCAAAGCGCCGACGAATCCCGCGGCGGCCCCCAGCAGGCTGGTCAGCAAACGCAGCGCCATGCCCCCGATCAACGCCCCGATGACGCCTAAGGCAACAGTCTGCGGCACGCCCAGGTCCACGTTCATGATCCGGGTCGCCAGATAGCCCGCTGCCGCGCCGATGATGACAAGAAAGATGATGCCCATGGTTCCTGACCCCTCTCGATCTGCAAGATAGGGGAATTGCCTGCCGTGGGCCAGTCAACTGTCCAGCACGGTGCCCGGCGCCAGGTCAAAGCCGCGCAGGAACGTTACCGCGTCCTGCGGCGCCTTGCCCGCACGTTGCAGGCGCTCCAGCCGGACGGCACCGGTTCCACAGACCACCGTCAGCGGCGCGATGACCGTGCCGGGCGTGCCCTGCCCCGGCGCTTCCGCCACGCTGCTAAGCAAGGCCTTGATCCGCATGCCGCCCATCTCGCACCAGGCGCCGGGAAAGGGCGACAGGCCACGGATGTGGCGGTCGACCTCCTCGGCCGGGCGGGTCCAGTCAATCCGCGCCTCGGCCTTGTCGATCTTGTGGGCGTAGGTCACGCCGTCCTCGGGCTGCGGTTCGGCGGCCAGGGGCAGCATGGACAGCGCCTGGACGACCAGATCCGCACCCATGGCGGCCAGCCGATCGTGCAAGCCGCCGGTCGTGTCACCAGGGCCTATGGGTGTCGCGGACCGCAGTAGCACGGGGCCGGTGTCCAGGCCGGCCTCCATCTGCATGATGCAGATCCCGGTTTCCGCGTCGCCCGCCATCACGGCGCGATGGATGGGCGCCGCCCCACGCCAGCGCGGCAGGAGTGACGCGTGGATGTTGATGCAGCCATGGGCTGGCGCATCCAGAATCGCCTGCGGCAGCAGCAGCCCATAGGCCGCAACGACAGCAACATCGGCATCCAGCGCAGCAAACTCTGCCAAGGCCTCAGCGTCCTTCAGGCTGACAGGGGTTGCGACCTGCAGCCCCAGATCCTCGGCCGCCCTGTGCACGGCTGACGGGCGGCGATGCTTGCCCCGCCCCGCAGGGCGCGGTGGTTGGGTGTAGACCCGCACCACCCGGTGACCGGCGGCAACGATGGCCCGAAGCGCGGGCACCGACAAATCGCGGCCCCCCATGAAGACCACTCGCAACCGCCGTCCTCCTTATCCAGCTCCC
>CAYWND010000416.1:0-3166 GCA_964459085.1 uncultured Oceanibium sp.
GGTCAAGCTGTTTGCGCTGATCGCGGTCGGCGTGTTCGTGGTTTGGGGCATCTGGTCCGGCCCGGCCGAGCTGTTCGCGACCGACACCGAATTGCTGACGGGCGAGATTTACACGCCACGCTGGGTGACCCTGACTTTCCTGTCGGCCACCGCAATCATCTGCCTGCCCCGGATGTTCCAGGTCCTTGTGGTCGAAAACGCGGACGAACGCCACCTGGCCACCGCCGCTTGGGCCTTTCCGACCTATTTGCTGCTGATCTCGCTGTTCGTACTGCCCATCGCGATATCGGGCCGTGCGTTGCTGGACGATGGCGCGAACCCGGACCTCTACGTGTTGTCGCTGCCGCTCAGCCAGGGGCAGGAATGGCTGACGATGCTGGCCTTTCTGGGCGGGTTCTCGGCGGCGACCTCGATGGTCATCGTCTCGGCCATCGCACTGTCGACGATGATCTCGAACCATATCGTGGTGCCGCTGTGGCTGGCTGCGGATCCGGAACGGACCCAAACGTCGGGTGACGTGCGCAACGTCGTACTCACCTCACGACGCGCCTCGATCGCGCTGATCCTGCTGCTGGGCTATCTCTACTACCTGCTGACCGGCGGCTCTGTCGCGCTGGCCTCGATCGGCCTGATCTCGTTTGCAGGCATGGCCCAGATCCTGCCAGCCCTGATCGGCGCGCTCTACTGGCGATCGGCCAACCGCTCTGGCGCGCTGGCGGGGATCGCTGTCGGCCTGGCCTTCTGGCTCTACACCCTGTTCCTGCCCAGTTTCGAGGGCGCGTTTTTGCTCTCTCGCGAGACACTGGATCATGGACTGTTCGGCCTCGCCGCCCTCCGGCCCCAGGAACTCTTTGGGCTGACCGCCGCAGACCCGCTGGTCCATTCGGTGTTCTGGAGCCTCTCGTTCAACGTTGTGACCTTTGTGATCGTGTCCCTGATCACCGCGCCCGGGCTGCTGGAACGGGTGCAGTCGCAGCAATTCGTGGATGCCTTCCGCACCACCGGCGGCCCGATGCTGATCCCGCGCTCGGCCACGTCCGAAGACCTCTACACCCTGGCCCAGCGCATCCTGGGCACCGTGACAGCCCACGCGCTCTTTGCCGAGGTCGCGCGCCAGCAGGGCAAATCGTCGGGCCTGCCGGACGCCGACGACGCGCTGATCGCCCGGATCGAACGCGAGCTTTCGGGCTCGGTCGGGTCGGCCACCGCACACGCCATGGTCGGGCAGGTCACGATGGGCGGTCAGATCTCGGTCGATCAGCTGATCCGCATGGCCGACGAAACCGCCCAGATCGTGGAATATTCTCAAGAGCTCGAACGCCAGTCCCGCGAACTCAAGCGGGTCGCCGATCAGCTGCGCGACGCCAACGCCCGCCTGACGGAAATCGGCGCACAAAAAGACGCCTTCCTGTCCCAGGTCAGCCACGAGCTTCGGACCCCGATGACCTCGATCCGGTCATTTTCCGAGATCCTGCGCACCGAGGCCGACATCGACCCCGCCGAACGTCAGCGTTTCGTGGGCATCATCCATGACGAAAGCCAGCGCCTGACCAGGCTGCTGGACGAGATCCTGGATCTCAGTTTCCTTGAATCCGGCCGCGTCACCCTCAGCGTCGGCCGCGTGGTGCTGCGCGATGTCATCGACAGCGCCGTGACCACGACCGAGGGGCTGCGCACACCCGGTGACATCCCGGTCCGGATCGTTCCCGACTATCTGGGCACCACCGTGCGCGCGGATTTCGACCGGCTGGCGCAGGTTCTGATCAACCTGATCTCCAACGCCGTGAAATACGGCACCTCGGACACGCCGCGGATCGAGATTGCTGCGCAACTCGACGGCGCGCAAATCCACCTCGACGTCATCGACAACGGGCCGGGCATTCCCGACAAGGCGCGCGAACAGGTGTTCGAGAAGTTCTCGCGCCTCAGCGAGGTCACGCTTGCGGGCAGCGCGGGCCTGGGCCTGCCGATCAGCCGCGAGATCATGCGCAACTTTGGCGGTGACCTGCGCCTGATGCCATCGGGGCAGGGCGCGCGGTTCCGCATGACCCTGCTGCGCAGCGAACCCGTGCGCGGAGCGGCAGAATAGGGATCAGACCTGCGCCGCCCGCCAGGCCCGCAGGATGTAGCCCCCGGTCATCAGGTCCAGATGCGCCCCGCCGCCGTTCTTGAACAGCGTGATGTCCTGATCCGACTGCCGCCCGGCACGGCCCGCGACAAGGTCGTGGAAATCCGCCAGCACGTCCTTGCGGCCGATCACGCCACGGGCCAACGGGTCCTTCAACTCGCCGATATGATCCAGCGTGGTCTCGAACGCATCGACAAAGATGCGCGACCGCTGCAGGGCCGCGTCATCGGCCTCGCGCATCTCGCTGGTAAAGGCCCCGATCAGATCCACATGCTGCCCGGGCCGCAGCCAGGCACCCTGCAGGACGGGCGCGCGGCTCATCGTGGCACAGGAAATGATGTCGGCCTGGGCCACCGCCGCCTGCAGATCCGCCGCCACATCTGCCCCAACCTCGCGCGCCAAAGCTTCGGCCCGCGCCTGCGTGCGATTCCAGATGGTCACCTGAAGACCCGCAAACTCGGCGCGATAGGCCGCAACCAGCGACCGCGCCACGTTGCCCGCACCAAGTATCAGCAAGCGCTGGCTGCCTTTGCACGCCAACAAGCGGGCACCCAGCAGGCTGTCGCCTGCGGTCTTCCACTTGGTGACCAGCCCGCTGTCGATCACCGCCTGCACGGTCCCGGTCTGATCCTCGAACAGCACCAGCGCTCCGTGGATCGAGGACAGCCCTTTTTCCGTATTGCCCGGCAAGACCGTCACCGACTTGACCGCGATCCCGCGCCCATCGATCCAGGCCGCCCGGCTGAGCATCGTATCCGTGCCTCGGTGCAGAAACTGGTCCGAGATCTCGGCCCGAACCCCCGCATGACCACCGGCAATCGCATCCGCAACCCCGCGCCAGTCCAGCCGGTCCTCGATCATCTCGGCGGTGATATATGGAACCAATCCCGTCTCCCACGTTCGGGTGCGCCGCACCGCCCAAGGGGGCGCTGCCCCCGCCGCCGCTGATGCGGCGTCTCCCCCGGAGTATTTGTTCGAGCAAAGAGGGCCCTTAAGAAAAGGTAAAGGGCCCCCTCTTTGCTCCAGATACACTCCGGA
>CAYWND010000417.1:0-3164 GCA_964459085.1 uncultured Oceanibium sp.
GCCGCGACCAAGGCGGGCGAGCTGGGCATCATCAAATCGCTGGCTCAGGAAGGTGCGCGCGCGGGCATCACCGCGAACGCTGTCTGTCCCGGTTATATCGGCACCGAAATGGTCCGCGCCATCCCCGAAGAGGTCCTGAATTCCAAGATCATCCCACAGATCCCGGCGGGTCGTCTGGGCGAACCGGAAGAGATTGCGCGCTGCGTGACCTTCCTGGCCTCGGACGACGCGGGTTTCATCAACGGCTCGACCATCTCGGCCAACGGCGCGCAGTTCTTCGTATAATTGGCGACTTCGATGCGGCGCGTCACGGGATGCGCCGCGCCCGGCCTCGCGGCTGTGAATGAGTATTTGTCCGAGCAAAGAGGGCCCTTAATGCATCGTAGAGGGCCCCATTCCATTGTTCCGGTATGTCCCCGAGCGCTCGGCAAGCAAGACGATTTCCACGAAAAAACCCGGCGCGAATGCGCCGGGCCGTTTCATTCCGTGGGGCGGTGTTCAGCCGAAGCGGAGCGCGCGTTGCGGCGCGGTCTGCGGCCTGCCTCCGGAAAGAAATTTGCGGATCGCGGTCAGTCCGTCGTGAAAGGCGCGGGCGCGTTCCTGGCGGCCACGTTCCATTGCGGACCGGATGTCGGTGGGGGTCGGGGACTGGGTCATGTTCTGGCTCCTTGCACTGGCGCGCTGGGCGTCGTTTCGTCTTGAGACAAACATGGTTGATCGGCCGGCCCCTGACAAACGAGACTTTTCAAGGCATCACTTAAGTATTACTTAAGCGAGCATGAGCCAGAAGCTGCCACCCCTGACCGCCCTGCGCGCCTTCGAGGCCGCCGCACGCCACATGAGTTTCGCCAAGGCGGCGGACGAGTTGGCCGTGACACCGGCGGCGCTGAGTTTTCAGATCAAGAACCTCGAGGACCATCTGGGCGCACCGTTGTTCACCCGGCTGAACCGCGCGGTCGAGTTGACGGATGCGGGGCGCGCGCTGGCCCCCCATGCCTCGACCGGTTTTGACGCGTTGGCCCGGGGATGGCGGGCGGCAGGACAAGTCAATGCAGGTCAGGCGCTTTATATCACCGCCGGACCAGCGTTTACGGCCAAATGGCTTGCCCCCCGCATGTTCGGATTCGCCCAGCAGCATCCTGATATCGAGCTGCGCTTTGCCGCGACCCTGCGGATCCTGGACTTCGATCGTGACAACGTGGATCTTGCCATCCGGTTTGGCCGGGGCACCGACGACGGGCTGTTTTCGGAAACGCTCTATCGCGGTTGGGTCACGCCGATGATGCGTCCCGAGATCGCAGCGCGGCTGGACACGCCGGGTGACCTGCTCGATGAAAACCTGATCATCGATGAAAGTCTGGATTTCTTGTCCGAGCGGCCGGATTGGGAACAGTGGTTCAAGGCGGTAGGGATCGACAGCGGCCAGATCAAGGGCGTGCATTTCGACCAGGCCGATCACGCCATCGATGTCGCGATCGAAGGGGCCGGCGTTGTGCTGGGTCGCAGTTCGGTCGCGATCAACGCCCTGCGCAGCGGGACACTGGTCGCGCCCTTCAAGACCGCGTTGACGACAGACGCCCACTATCGCCTGGTCTGTCCGATGGGCACCGAGACGGCGCCGCTGGTGCAGCGTTTTCGCGACTGGATCCACGGCGAGATTGCCAAGGATCAGGACCTTGCCGAGGACCGCGAGTTCGTACATATCGGGTAAAACCACCAGGGCGAGGCCGCAATGAGACTGGGCATCTTGAAATCCGGCAATCTGAGCGATGAGATGGCCACCAAGTACGGCCAATATCCGGAAGTCTTCGCACGGTTCTTTCACGATGTCGCGCCCCAGGCCGATGTATTCAGCGTCGACGTCAACGGCGGCGAGCCGTTGCCCGCAGCGGCCACGATCGCGGATGGGTGGCTGATCACCGGATCGCGTCACGGTGCCTACGAGGATCACGGCTGGATCCCGCCGCTCAAGGCGTTCATCCGCGAGATCGTAGCGGCCCGTGTCCCGCTGGTCGGGGTCTGTTTCGGGCATCAGATCATCGCGGATGCCCTGGGCGGGCGGACCGAGAAACACGTTGGCGGCTGGGGTTTGGGGGTGCATTCCTATGCCCCCGTCGATGTCCCCGAGTGGATGGGCGGTTTCGCGCGCCCCTGGACCGGCCACGCCATGCATCAGGATCAGGTCGTCGACCTGCCGCCCGCCGCGCAGGTACTGGCCACCAGCCCGTTCTGCCGCCACGCAGCATTGTTATATGGCGATCCGGAACGACCCGACGCCATCTCGGTGCAATCACATCCCGAGATGTCTGATCAGTTCGTGCGCGACCTGATCGAGACGCGTATGCAGCACATCATCCCCAAGCCGGTCGTTGACCGGGCCTTGCAGGACCTTGGCGCGCCAGTGACAGGCCGCGAATGGGCAGAGGTGTTTATCGATTACATCCGGGGCGGGCGCGCGGGACAGTCCGCTGGCGGCCCGAGCCCCGGGAAAACTGTGGATACTGGCTAGTTTACGGTTTGGTGCGAGATCCTCTCGATCTCGTCCTTGAGGTGGAGCTTTTGCCGTTTCAGCGTGGAAATCACCAGGTCATTCGACCCCGGCTGTCTCTGCTCGTCCTCGATCTGTCTGGAAAGCGCTTCGTGTTTCTTGCGGAGTTCATTCAGGTGAGAACTCAGGCTCATGCACGTTTCTCCTTTGTCTTCCACTCCCGTCAGTGGCCCAAGTGCACCACAGAAGCCCCTCGGAGTCACGCACGAGAATGCTAAAATGGCCGCCACCGGCCGGGACACCCTGTGGATCAAAGTGGGAGAAAGCCTGCGTCTCGCAACACTGACGCGGCCTGGTCGGTATAATCGGCGCGGTCGGAGCTGTGCGCCGTTCCGCGGTGCACAATGAAGGGCGGCAACAGGCGCAAAGGCGATCTGGACCCCTTTTTGGCCTGTATTATCACGCGCCCCGCGTCCTTGCCCGATCGCGGGGCAATTGGAAGAATTCGGATGTCACCGGCGCGATCCTGCAAATATGAAAGCAGTGCAACAAGTGCATCCGCCTTGTGGATAACATGCAGCGTTCCGCCGGGCGAAAGGCGGCGCAATCCCTGCTCCAGAAATGCGCTGATGATGGCCGGATCGGCCCTGTGGGCGGTATCGCGACCCGAATCACC
>CAYWND010000418.1:0-3141 GCA_964459085.1 uncultured Oceanibium sp.
TTGTAGCTAATGATGTTCATATTTAGTTGATTTATTTTGCAACAACTCTTATATATTAAGGGGTTTTGGGGTTTTGGGGTTTTGGGGTTTTGGGGTTTATCGAGGCAAAGCGGGCGGCACGCGGTGCGGTGCCGGTCAGACGCACCTGATAGCCAAAGGTGTGGCGGTGCAGGAATGCCCAGGCCGCGACCGCGATGCCCAGCGCGATCAGGATCCCGATATGGGCGCGCGTGCCAGACAGGAATATCGGCAGCGTGGCGCTGTCGTGGAACTGGCGCGATTCCGGGAAGTTAAAGCCGTCGGGATCTCGTAGCGGCCCCGAGACCAGCGCCGAGAGCAGCAATTCGGCCACGTAGACCAGCATCAGCGAGACCAGGATCTCGTTGGCGCCGAAGCGGATTTTCAGAATTGCAGGGATCATCGCCCAGACAAACCCGCCCAGCGCACCGGCCAGCGCCATCATCGGCAACACCCATAGGCCTGGCGTATCCCAGACCGCAAGGCCCGCCGCCCCGCCGGCCAGGGCGCCGATCACGAATTGCCCTTCGGCCCCGATGTTCCAGATGCCCGCGCGAAACCCGAAGGACAGCCCCACGGCGATCATCGCCAGGGGCGCGGCCTTGACCAGCAGTTCGGACCGCGAGAACGGATCGAACAGCGGATCGACAAAGATGATGCGGATCGCTTCGACCGGGTTTTTGCCAAGGGCCGTAAACAGCACCGCCCCGGCCAGCATCGTGGCAATGACCGCCAGTACTGGCGTTGCTGCCTGCAAAACGGGCGAGGTGCGGGGGCGCGGTTCAAGATAGAGCATGGGCGCCCTCCTGCCTGAGGGTTCCGCCCATCATCAGCCCGATCTCGTCCACGGTCAGGGATCCGGTGCGGCTGACATCGCTGAGGCGCCCGCCTTCGAGTACGGCAAAGGTGTCCGAGATCTCCAT
Source organism: uncultured Oceanibium sp. (assembly GCA_964459085.1). Lineage (GTDB taxonomy): Bacteria > Pseudomonadota > Alphaproteobacteria > Rhodobacterales > Rhodobacteraceae > Halovulum. Next base: position 942 of record CAYWND010000418.1, read on the forward strand.
GAGCTCGTCGAGGTCCTGACTGATGATCAGGATGCCGGTCCCTTCGGCCGCCAGGTCACGTAGGGCGGTGCGGATCGTGGCCGCGGCATGGGCATCGACGCCCCAGGTCGGCTGGTTGACGACCAGGACCTTAGGGCGTTGCAGGATTTCGCGGCCGATCACGAATTTCTGCAGATTGCCGCCCGAGAGTGCGCCTGCCATCGTGGTGATCCCGGGGGTGCGGACATCGAATTTGGCCACGATGGCGCGGGCGAAATTGTCGATCACGCGGGCCTTCATGAACCCGCGCCAATCCATCCTCTGTCGCGTGCGCCCCGTGAGATACGCGTTTTCCGAAAGGGTCATCGATGCGGCGGCGGCGTGCCCCAGCCGTTCTTCGGGCGCGGACAAAAGGCCCGCCATGCGCCGTGCGTTGGGCGGGCGGTGGCCGATCTGGCGTCCCGCGAGGCTGAGTTTTTCCGGGCTGACCAAGGTTTCGCCGGACAGCACCTTCATCAGCTCTTCCTGACCGTTCCCGGCCACGCCTGCGATGCCCAGGACCTCGCCTTCGCGCAAAGTGAGCGAGATGTCCCTGAGCGAGGTGCCGAACGGGGTTTCCGAGGGCAGCGAAAGGTCGCGGACCTGCAGCAGGGGATCGCCGGGTGTGAACAGGCGGGGCAGGGGGCGGACCAGTTCCAGCCCGATCATCATCTCGGCCAGTTGGCGCGCTGTTTTCTCGGCAGGACGACAGGCCCCCACCACCCGGCCCGAGCGCAGGATCGTGGCCTGGTCGCACAGCGCCCGGATTTCCTCGAGCTTGTGACTGATATAGAGGATCGCGACCCCTTCCTGGCTGAGCTGGCGCAGGGTCTTGAACAGCGTGGCGACCTCTTGCGGGGTCAGCACGCTGGTGGGTTCGTCCATGATCAGGATGCGCGGGTTCTGCAGCAGACAGCGCACGATCTCGACCCGCTGACGCTCGCCCACCGAAAGATCCCCCACCAGCCGTTCGGGATCCAGCGGCAGGCCATAGGCGTTGGCGATGTCGCGAATTTTCAAGGCCAGATCTTCGGGTTTGGGGGGCTTGTCCATGCCCAGAGCGATGTTTTCGGCCACAGTGAGCGCCTCGAACAGCGAGAAGTGCTGGAACACCATGGACACGCCTGCGCCTCGCGCCTCTTGCGGGTTGCGCGGCTCGAACAGCGTTCCCGAGACATACATCTCGCCGCTGTCGGGCGTCACAAGGCCATAGATCGTTTTGACCAGCGTGGATTTGCCAGCACCGTTTTCGCCCAGCAGCGCGTGGATCTCGCCCGGAGCGACCTCGAAACTGATGTCAGAGTTGGCCTGGACACCCGGATAGGTCTTGGTCAGGCCACGGATCGAGAGGAGTGCGCTCATGCGAGCTGTCCCTTGTTGGCTTGGCCGCGTCTGGCGGCGGCCTGATCTGTCAGTAGCGCATGTGCCACGCCGATCGCAATGGCGCGGGGGTGTTTGCCCAGGGCCTTGTCACCGATGGGGCAGGTCAGGTGCGCGATCCGGTCCGGCGGGTGGCCCAATGCCGCCAGTCGGCGCACAAAGCGCGCGCGTTTGGTGTCCGATCCGATCAGCCCCAGAAAGCCGCTGGCATGGGACAGGACGGCGTGACAGATCTCCAGATCCAGCGCGTGGGAATAGGTCAGAACGATGTGATGGGCATGGGCCGGGGCGTGGCGGGCCAGATCCTGGGGCCGGGCGGCGATCAGGCGCGTGACACCGAGCGGGATCGGGTCGGGAAAGCGGTCGGGCGCGTCGTCGATCCAGGTCAGGTCGAGCGGCAGATCGGACAGCGTCGCGACCAGCGCGCGGCCCACATGGCCTGCGCCCCAGATCCAGACCGGCAGGCGTTCGGGATCGACGGGTTCGACCAGCCAGCCATCCCGTAGGGTTGTGGCCACTGGGCGGCCCGCGCGCGCGTCACGATGGGCGGCGCGCACCCAGAGGGGGGGATCGACGGGGCTGGACGCGATGCAGCGAGCGTGAAGGCCGGTTTCGGGGATCGTGGTAAGGGTCGCCGCATCGACGTGTTCGATCACCAGCGTGACGCTGCCGCCGCAGCACTGGCCCAGAGCCGGCCCCAGCGGTTGGGTCACAAACTGGGGCGCGAAGGGTGCGTCGGCAGCCAGTAGATCTCGCGCGCGGAGCGTGGCGTCATGTTCCAGCGCGCCGCCGCCGATGGTGC
>CAYWND010000419.1:0-3139 GCA_964459085.1 uncultured Oceanibium sp.
TGTCCGCATTGGCGGTTGGCAATCCGAACCTGCGCCCCGCGCGCCACGGATCGATCGCCCGGTTTCTGATTGAACACTGGCTGCGCGACGACCTGCCGCTGGGCGGCGCCTGGCTCGACTAGCACACATGCTGTGATCTTAAAATCCCCACAACCGGTAACGGCCTGTTAGGGGCCTTGCGGCTAGGCGATATCCACTGAGATATTGGTGGAGACCGGGCCGGGATGCGTGCCTTCGCGATCTATACCGCAATGCTGATGGGTATCGCCATCGCCCCTATGTGGGTGGCACTGCGCGCACATCCTGTCAGGGCGGATGCCCCCGCGCTGGTGGTGTCTCCGCCATGGGTTGCGGCCGACAGGTTGGTCAGTGACAGCGGCGGCCTGGTTCTGCCGACCCATGCAGGATGGATGGCGACTGCTGCAGTTCTGGATACCAAAGCATTGGACAAACTGCGCCAGACGCCCGGCATCTGGCTGATCCTGGATGCCGATGGATCGGATTTCATTTGTGGTGATGTGACATGACCCCGATAGACAAGGCGCTCGAGCCCCTGCAAATGCGCGCGATGCGCGTGATCGCTGCCTATGTGTGGGTCCACGCCCCTTTGATCGCCGGTATTGCGATACTGACCGGAAAGTCGCCGGTCCTGTTGACGCTGGTCGCACTTGGTCTGGCCGCCCTGTCCGAGATTGCTGTACGCTATCTTCCTGGCAATCAGTCGCGCCCGGCTGTCGCCATCGCACTGGCCGGTCAGGCCGCACTGATCACCGCGGCGCTATCCGGCCACGCCTGGCAGATCGACAGCCATATGTATTTCTTTGCCGCAGTCGCCATTCTGGCCGCGATGGTGGACTACCGGGCCCTGGCAGCCGCGGTCGGCGTCGTTGCCGTGCACCATCTCGCGCTGAACTTTCTAGCCCCCGCGCTGGTCTATCCCGGTGGCGGGGACATTGTGCGAACGATCATGCATGCCGTCATCCTGCTGGTCGAGGCGGCGGCGCTGGCATTGGCGATCCGCGATCGCCGCGCAGCGTTGGGCGGGTCGGTCGCAGCCCGGGGCGAGGCCGAGGCCTCCGCCAAATCCGCCGAAGATGCGCTTGCAGAGGCACAACAGGCGGACGCGCGTGCCTCGGATGCCCGCTCGCAGACCCTTCGCACGGTAGAGGAAGAGATCGGCGTGATGATCGATGCAGGCCTCGCCGGCAGCTTCGGCCACCGCATCACAACGCGGTTCGAAGATGATGTCATGAACCGTCTCGCAGATCGGATGAATACGCTTTACGCCTCGGTCGACGGGGTTCTGGACGATCTCGAAACGCGCCTTGGCGCCCTTGCAACCGGGGATCTCAGCACGACGATGGATACCGCGCTCTCGGGCCGGTTCGAAGAGTTGCGGGCCAGCGTCAACGGAACCATCTTGGCGCTGCAAGACCTGACCGGAGAGATCAAGTCGACGACCGCTGTCTCGCGGGAAACGGCATCTGCGATGGCCCACGATGCCCACGAACTGTCGCGGCGTAACGAGTCGCAGGCCGCATCGGTCGAGGAAACGTCGGCCACAATGGAACAGTTGAAGCTGACGATCGAGTCCAATGCCGCGCACCTGACCAAGGCGGTCACGCGTGTAGAAGACCTTTCGCAGACCGCGAACCAAGGCGGCCGAATCGTCGCCGATGCCATCGATGCCGTAGCGAAAATCGAGGCGTCTTCGGCGCGTATCACCGACATCGTCAACGTTATCGACAGCATTGCCTTCCAGACCAATCTGCTGGCACTCAATGCCGCGGTCGAGGCCGCGCGGGCAGGCGAAAGCGGCAAGGGCTTTGCGGTTGTCGCGTCCGAGGTTCGAACGCTGGCACAGCGCGCTTCGGACGCCGCGCGGGACATCTCGGAATTGATCGCGGCCAGTTCTGCCAGCGTCAGCACCGGGGTGACCCTGGTTCGCAACACCGGGGACGCGCTCAGCGACATCACCTCGCAACTGGAAACACTGACTGGTACCATTACCGAAGTGGGCGCCGCCGGTCAGGAAGAGGCCCGCTCGATCGCCGAAATCCGCACGGTGATCCAGTCCATCGATGAAATCACGCAATCCAACGCCCAGCTCGCCGATCGCGGCGCCTCGGCAGCCCGCGACGTCCAGACGAACCTCGACGCGCTGGCGGCCCTGACCGGGCGGTTCCGACAAGACATTGCACCCGTTCCGGCGACGGTCGCGGCCGAGTGATCCTGGCCCGGTTAGGCCCCGTTTTCGATACCGTCCCGAAACGGGTTGGCCGGATAGATCCCCAGGATCGCCAGATAGGACGTGAAATACCGCAGTTCCTCCATCGCGCGGGCAACCGCCGGATCCTCGGGGTGGCCCTCGATCTCGGCAAAGAACTGCGTGGCGGTGAACGACCCGTCAATCATATAGCTTTCCAGCTTGACCATGTTCACCGAATTGGTCGCAAAGCCGCCCATCGCCTTGTACAGCGCAGCCGGAATGTTGCGCACCCGGAAGATGAACGACGTCATGATCTTGCCGGTATCGGGCACCGGTGCCGCCTCGGGCGACATGATCAGGAAACGGGTGGTGTTGTTGCGGTTGTCCTCGACCCCCTCGGCCAGCGTCTCCAGGCCATAGATCTCGCCTGCCAGGGGCGAGGCCAGCGCCGCCAGGGTCGGATCGCCCAGATCACGCACATGCTCGGCAGCGCCCGCCGTGTCGAACCCTGCCACCCGCTCGATCCCATGCGCTTTCAGGAACTCGCGGCATTGGCCCAGCAGGACGGAATGCGACGTGGCCCGCGTCACGGTTTCGACGCTGGCGCCCTTGACCCCAAGCATGTTGATGTGCACGCGCACGAAATGCTCGCCCACGATTTTCAACCCCGATTCCGGCAGCAACTGGTGGACGTCCGCCACCCGGCCATAGGTCGAGTTCTCGACCGGGATCATCGCCAGATCGGCACCGCCTTCGCGCACCAGATCAATCGCCCCTTCGAATGTGGTCGAGGGGACGGGCTCCATATCGGGGCGCGCCTCCAGGCAGGCCTGATGCGAATAGGCCCCCGGTTCCCCCTGAAACGATATCTTTCCGCCCATGCGATATTCCCACCTCGGTCGTTTGGTCGCGGTTTCTATACCTTGCGCA
>CAYWND010000420.1:0-3130 GCA_964459085.1 uncultured Oceanibium sp.
AGACGACATCGAACAGCTTGAAGGTCTCGATCGTACGAAACAGGATCGCCAGCAGCAGCAGCGATTTGATGTACGGAAAGGTGATCGTCCAGAACGTTTTCCAACTGGACGCGCGGTCAATCTCGGCCGCCTCGTAGAGGTACTTGGGCACTGACACCAGGCCTGCGAGCACCAGAAGCATCACGAATGGCGACCACATCCAGGCATCCGCAATGACGATCCCCGCGATCGCCCCCGCCGGGGTTGCAAGCATGACGAAATTGTCGGTCGTGAACTGGTTGATGACATAGCTGACGATCCCGAAGGTGGGCTCGTAGAACAGTTTGAAGAACACACCTACGGAAACAAAACTGAGCATCATTGGCGTCAGCACCAGCATCAGGATGATCCGGCGCATGGGAAAAGCCTTGGCGAACATCAGCGCCAGCAGGAACCCGACGATCAATTGCAGCAGAACCGACGATCCGACAATGACAGCGGTCGTTTGAAACCGCTCCCAAACCTTGTCGTCGGTCAGGACGCGTTCATAGTTCGACAGCCCCTTGAAATCCGGGACTTTCAGCCGGTTTGCGCGGTAGTTGAAGAAGCTGAGGCCAAAGGACCAGAGCAACGGAAAGATGTTCATGACGAACAGGATGGTGATCGCGGGCGTCACCAGCAGCGCGCCGCGGCGCTTGGGGTCCAGTAGCCAGGCGCCGAACCCGCCGCGATTAGAAGCTGCATCAGCCATCAAAGTCGTACCCTGTCGGTAATAAACACGTGGTTGGTTACCAAGGGGCCCGACAGATGCCGGACCCCCCGGGAGAGTTCAAATCACTCGATATAGCCGCCGTCTTCCAGCAGCTCCTGCTGGAATTCCGCAACCGCATCGAGCGCTTCTTTGGCAGAGATCTGTCCGGTGATCGCCTTGTCGAATTCCTCCTGCTGCTGGGTCAGCAGCTCGAAGAACTCTGGGATGTGCCAGACGTCTTTCTGCCAGTCGATCATCTCGACATGCGCACGGTTCCACGGGCGCAGATCGTTGTAGCTGGGATCAGCCATGACGCTCATCCGACCCGACTGTCCGCCGTTCTTCACGGCTTCGAGCTGGGTTTCGGGCGAGAGCCACCATTTGACAACGTTCAGCGCTTCGTCGACCACTTCGTCCGAGTTCCAGGTCGTCAGCACGAATGGCTGGCCACCGATGTTCCCAGTCCGGTCGATCGAACCATCTGCCTTACGCGTACCCGGTGCGGGACCGAAGGCAGACTTGTCATGCACGGTCGAGGCCGATGGATCGAGCACAGGCTCGCCCAGGCCAACCCAGTCGATGATCGCGCCGACCTTGCCCTGCATATAGAGGTCCTGGATCACGAAGATGTCCATCTGACCGGTCTGAGCCACTGGCGGCATGTACTGAAGGTAGCTGAGGTACTGATCAAACGCGGCCACCGCCACATCCGAGTTCACGACCCCTTCGGCCTGGGCGTCCGGCATCTTGGATTCGTCCCAGATGTCGCCACCCTGCTGCCAGATGAACGCGTTGGCCTGCATGGTCGAGAAGTCATAGCCCTTACCGGCCTGATACGCGATGCCATAGAAGTCATCGGTCAGGGTCTCGCCCGCCAGTTGCTCGCCGGCCTTGCGCTGGAAGAACTCGCCGATCTGGCCCCACTTGGTCCAGTCGGTGTCCTGCCAATCTTCGTAGGAGCACGGCAGGTTGGTCCCGTACTTGGCCTCGAACGCCGCCATTTCCCCTTCGTTGCAGAAGATGTCTTCGCGGTAGAAGGTGACATAGGTGTCAGGGAACTGGGGGAAACCATAGTAGTTGACGCCCGGTGCAGGGACTTCCCCGATCTCTTCAAGCTGCGCACGGGTCACGTGCGGATACGTCGAATAGGCCGAGACGAGTGCCGGGTGCAGATCCTGCAGGATCGCCGTCAACTCTGGATCCGCTTTGATCTTGTCGGTCAGGTTCATGTAGTACCCGCCCTCGACAAACGCGCCCAGCCACTGGCTGTCGGTGACGATCATCTGGTACTTCTGCTCTCCGGATGTCAGCGACGCCGCAACCCGCTCGTAAAAGCTGGGCCAGGGGATGAAGTCCATGTCCAGCGTGGTCGTGTGACCGGCTGGCGAGGTGTAGGTTTTGTCAAAATGTTCTTTCATGAACCGGGTTGGCGGCCAGTCTGGCGCTGCCATGGTGATTGTTATGTCAGCCGCCAGTGCCGGTGCAGCCCCAAGGCCCGCGACCAGTACCGAGGTGCACATCAGGCCACTCGTCAGTTTGCGCATTGTCATTCTCTCCTCCACTGTTTTAGTCGATTCCGTTTTGTAGACTTTGCCACTGCTCACCCAAATTCACGCCACCGTTCCGTCGCCTACGCGGACACCGGTCGACTGGTCGAATATGTGTAGATCATCGGGATCGAACGCGATTTCGATGTCGTCGCCCGGTTTGTATTGTGCCGCGATTTCTTCGCGCAGGACCATTTTCAACGAGGTGTCCTGGGCATGCACGTCGATAACGGTCACGTCGCCCAGGGGCTCGGTCAATTGAATGCGCGCGCCGAACTTGGTGGCACGCGACGATCCCCCGCCGGCCAGCGCGATATCATGTGGCCGCAGGCCCAGCGTCACCGGCTGGCCGTTGGCGACACCTGGCGCAGCAACAGGCAGACCCAAGAACGGCAGGTCGATCTGGTTCTCGCCGCTGCCCTGGGCTGCCAGCAGGTTAATGGGCGGCGATCCGACCATCTGCGCGACGTAAGTATCGGGAGGCGTCTGGTAGAGATCACGTGGGGCACCGACCGCGACCACCTTGCCATCGCGGATGACCCCGACGCGTTCGCCCATCGTCAGCGCCTCAAGCTGGTCGGGCGTGGCGTAGAGCATGGTCATGCCCAACTCGCGGTGCAGCCGCTTGAATTCGGCCCGCATATCGTGGCGCAACTTTGCATCCGGGCTGGTCAGGGGCTCGTCCAGCAACACCAGCTGTGCCCGCTGCACGATGGCCCGGCCGATTGCGACGCGCTGCTGCTCGCCGCCTGAAAGTGTGTTGGGCTTGCGATCGAGCGTATGGGTGACGCGAAGCAGCTCGGCCACCTCGCCAACGCGTTTCTTGACCTCTGCCGCATCAACGCCGGACCGC
>CAYWND010000421.1:0-3119 GCA_964459085.1 uncultured Oceanibium sp.
CTGTGCCGGATCTGTCGTTGGATGGCCATCCGGGTCTACGGCCCAGTCGCCGGGGATTTCGCGCCCCTCGGCCTGTGCCAGATACAACTTGCCGCGCGCAACGGCGGTGTTGGCGATGTCCAGCATCAGGGGCGGATAGCGACCCGCAGGTGCTGCCCAGGACCATGGATTGGTTCCGATGGTCTTGCCCGAGGCGCCCCATGGGGCCATGGCCGGGCTGGCATTAGTGGCCAAAAACCCGGCGCAGCCCGCGTTCGCGGCCATGCGCGTATAATACATTGCGGTGCCGAAATGGCCCGAGTTGCGAACCGAGACGGCGCCGATCCCATGGGCGCGGGCGCGGTCGATGGCCAGTTCCATCGCGGCATCCGCAACCACCTGCCCGATGCCGTCGGCGCCATCCATCAGCACCAGCGCGCCTGCGTCCGAGACGATCTGTTGCGGTGCATCGATTTGCGTCGCACCGGATCTGATCCGTGCCGCGTACCAGAATATCCGCATCACGCCGTGAGACGAGTGCCCCCACAGATCCGCTTGAACCAGACTGTCGGCGACCAGCGCGGCGTCCTTTGGGTGCAGGCCCAGGGCCTGATAGCATGCGTCGGCAAAGTCGCGCAGCGCATCGGCTGGAACCGTGACGCTCACGGGCTTGCGCCCTTTTCGGCGGCCCGGTGGTGTTCGGCGTCGATGGTCCGGGTCTCTCCGGTTTCGACCATCGTGCGGGTTGCCCCGGCCGAGGCATAGGTCCAGAAAATCTGCAGATCCCGGTCGGCATGGGGGTTTCGGAACCTGTGCGGCATTTCGGCGGGGATCCAGGTGACGTCGCCCTCGGCCACCTCGAACGCGGTGTCGCCGATCTCGGCCAGGCCACGCCCGCCGATGACCAGCACGCTTTCCTCACAATTGTGGAAATGCCAGGCGATGGCGGCGCCGGGGGGGATGGTGGTAAACCCGTTCAGCATGTCGTCCGCCCCGCAGGCCCCCGAGACCATGCGGGTGGTAGAAACCCCGCCGGGACGCGAGATCGCGAGCTGGTTGGCGCGTCTGAGGTGGGCGGGGATCATGGGTCGGGGTCCAGCAAGGTGTAGGTACGAACCGCCTTGTCGGCCAGCATCGGCGCGACCAGGGCGTCAAAGGTCAGAAAGTGCGGCGTCTGCTTATGAGCCTCGAAAGCGGCGACGTCGGTGTAGAGTTCGTAGAGGAAGATCTCGGCCGGGTCGGCGGGGTTCTGGCAGACGTCGAACCGGTGGCAGCCGGGTTCGTTGTGCAACGAGGCGGCGGCGTTTTCCATCATCGCGGGCAGGAACGCGTCCAGGCGGTCGGGCTTGATCCTGAAGGTGACGCAGACGGTGAACATGGGCGGGGTCCTTTAGCTGTCGGGATCGATCAGGCCCAGGCCGCGCAGGTAGATGCCGACGCCGGTCTCCAGCAACTCCTCGGCCGGGAAGGGCGACTTGGTGCCGGGCTGGCCTCGGGCGAACAGTTCGACCACGCCGTGGGACATGGCCCAGATGTGGTGGCTGACCATGGTGGCGGGCGGGCGCTTGCCTTCGGGCATGCGGCGGATCAATTGCTCGGCGGCGCGGGTCAGGACGGAAAACGCGCGGTCCGAGGCCAGTTTTAGCGCAGGGTTGGCGGCGATCGAGATGCCGCTTTCGAACATGGTGATGTAGTGGCCGGGGAACTTGCGGGCGAAGGCGAGGTAGGCGCGGCCCGTGGCCTCGAAGCTTTCCAGGGCCGAGCCCTTGTTGCGATCGTAGGCGTGTTCCATCAGGTCGGCGAACATCTCGAAACCCTGGGTCGCGGCCTCTTCGATCAGATCCTCACGGCCCTTGAAATGGCGGTAGGGGGCGGCGGCCGAGACGCCGGCCTGGCGTGCGGCTTCGGCGATGGTGAAGCCCTGGGGGCCCTTCTCGACGACCAGTTCCAGCGTGGCGTCGATCAGCGCCTGCCGAAGGTTGCCGTGGTGATACCCACGGCGGGGGGTGTCGTCGTCCCGGGCCATGGCAAGCAGGTACGACGCGCGGGCGACGGGTTCAAGGCGAAAGGCGCGGCGTGGGCGGGGTGCTCAAGGTTGAGCACATATCTAAGCCATTGAAATAAAACAATATGCCAAAATTCAAACTGTGAGCAAACCCGTGAGCACAGCCGCGCCGGGGGCCCCCGGTCAGGTCGTCACCACCAACCGATAGCCGCAATCCAGCGCATCCAGATCCAGGATCCCGGCGTTGCGCTGCGCCCATGCGCCGCTGTCCAGATCCGCCTGCAATTGCTGCAGGCCGCCGCTAATATCACCCAGGGCCCAGAATGCAGAGATCGCTGCGCGGGCCCGTTTGTCGAGATAGGCAGAAGGCCGCCGCCAGTACGCGGCAAGAAAGCCGTCGGTGCAGTCATGCGGGATCGGAATGGCGTGCGCCTCGACCGGACCCAGGGCCGTGCGAAAATCGCCCACCGCGGGCATCTGCCCCTGATCCAGAGCGATCAGCGCCGGAAAGTAGTCCATCAGCCAGAAGCCGGGGAAATCCGGGTCATAGGTCAGGATTGCGATCGGGCCGCGAGTCACGCGCCGTATCTCGACCAGGCCATGGGCCTTGTCCGACCAGTGGTGGATGGTCAGGACCGCCATTGCGGCGTCAAAGGACCGGTCGGGGAAAGGCAGTGCCTCGGCCACGGCCTGAACCACCTGCACACCGGTGTCCGGCCGTTGGGCGATCATCTGGGCCGAGGGCTCGACAGCAGTGACTTGCCGGTCGCGAGGTTCGTAAGAGCCGCCCCCGGCGCCCACGTTCAGGACGGTTTCCGCGTCTCCGAGGGCTGCGTGCAGATGTGCCGCGATCCGGGGATCTTCGCGGCGCAGGTTTGCGTAATTCAGCCCGATGGTGTCATAGAGCGCGGTCATGGCAGCGCCAACAGGCCCCTATCCCATGATCTGGGACGGCGATCCGCAGACCTTGGGATCCGGCCTTTCCAGATCGACGCCCTTGGGCCGGACCTGCGCCAGAACCGTGCGGATCGCGGCCAGACGGGCGCGGCGCTTGTCGTCCGAGCGGATCACGGTCCAGGGCGACAGATCAGTATGACTGCGGCCCAGGGTTTCCGTGATGGCCGAGGTATAGGCG
>CAYWND010000422.1:0-3115 GCA_964459085.1 uncultured Oceanibium sp.
TAAAGGGCCCCCTCTTTGCTCTCAAAATACTCCGGAGCGCGAGGCAGCGCCTCGCATGAATCCAATCCTGCCGCCGAACGGGTTCAGCCTGGGCCGGACACGATGACATGGCGCTCGTCCAACTCGCCCGCAGCGATCAGGTGCCGCACGTCGCCCACCTGTGTGAACAGATCGCCCACGTTGTAGGTGTGCGCATCCGTGTCGGCGTCGCGAATGGACAGGTGATTAAAGGGATCGACCATATAAACCCCGTGGCCGCCGCGGACGGTCTGGCGGATGAAGGCCACATCCTCGCTGATCCTGGTACGGTCGCAGAACGGCACGGCCTGCCAGACGGCGCGGTGAAATCCCAGTGCAGACCCACCGCCCGAATCCTGGGGCCCGGCCCAGCAGAACGCCTTGCCCGGTTCCTCGAGATCGGTCAGGCCGCTTTGCTGCCAGTAGCGGAACTTGGCGCGTTTGAGCACGACGCCTGCGCCCTGATCCACCGCGTGGTCGATCATGTCCGCGGCATAGCGCGGTCCGTAATGGCAGTCGCTGTCCATGCGGATCAGGAACGGCGCATCCGTGGCGGCGATGGCGGCATTCAGCGCCGCACCCACGTTGGGTTGGGCACCGATATCGATCACCTGCAGGGGGATCGCACCACGCCAGGTGGCCCGCACCGCGTCCGCGTCGATCCCGGTGGTGTTGTTGATCGCAAGGACGGCGGTGCCGTCAACATCCCTTTGACGGGCCAGTTGGGACAGGGCTGTGGGCAAATTCTCGGATCGGTGGATCGGGCAGATCAACGCAACAGCCGGTTTGGTCGTGCGCGCCACGCGGTCCCGCAGCGCCAGCAGCCTGTCACGCAAACGGGCCAAGTCGGCCTGCAGGGAATCATATGGCGCCGCCGCAAGCGCCAAATCATAGGCCTGTCTGATCTGGGCCAGGTCGTGATCCGGACCAGCAGTCGCCAGCATAGCCGACCAGATATGGACGACGTTGGCGACCGGCGGCTGTTGCTTGGCCAGCAGACGCGCGGCGGGAATCGCCCGGTCGAGGTTTCCGGCCGCCACATCCAGGGCAAGCGGGGTCAGTGCCCGCCGGTTGTCGCGCCCGGCGACCACTGTCAGCGCTGCGTCGGGCCCCAGCCCTGCCCAGTGCGCCGCGTCCGAAACCAGGCCAGCGCGCCACAGGCTGTTGATCCATATGCGGCGGTGGACCGGCGTCAGGTCGCGCAATGGCTTGATGGATCGAAGCGCTCGGCGTTCATTGGCGCGGTCGCCGCGGGTACTGCAGGCGATGGCGTAATAGAGGCCGATCACGGCGCTTTCGGGATTGGCCGCGACTCCACGGTCGGCGGCCTCGAGATGGCAGGCCAGATCGCCCTCTTGCAGCGCGAAGGACGACAGCACGGCATCGGCCAGCCCGGGCACCGGTGCAAGCGCGGCCAGAAGGCGGTCCCGGGCCGCACCGGGTTCAGTCACGCGGGGCAGCCTTTGCGCCACGCGGAACGCCACCGAATGCAGATAGGGGTCAGATCGCCCCAGGCGGCAGGTCCATGTCAACAGCGCCTGCGCAAACGGATCGAGCCGCAATCGAAAGAGGTTGAAGCAGATATTGAAGAGGCGGTGCAGGATCGCGCGCCGCAGCACCTGCGCGTATCCCATCGGCTCAGGCACGAGACAGATAATTCCATCCCCGCCACTGGTCGGGATGGGATTGGGCAAAGGACTGCAAACGCTGGCCATAGGTTCGGCACATCGCGGCAATTGCCTGCGCGCGTGAGACCCCTTCGGGGCGCGGGATCGGGGCGTCGATCATCAGATCGAAGTGTTCCGCGCGCGTGTCGTCGGGCCGGGCGACAAACACCGGCAGCAGCGGCGCGCCGGACAGCCGGGCCAGCGCGGGACCCCCGGTGGCCAGCGGGAAGGTCCCGCCCATGCACGGTACTTGCAGCACGCGCCGCCCCTCCCACGCGCCGGCGGTGATCGAGACGATGCCGCCCCCCGCCAAGCGTCGCGCGGCCTGGCGCACGGCCCGGTCCTCGTGCCCATTGCGGATCATGATGCGCCCGTCCAGATAGCGGTTCTCGACAACTGTGCGCACCGGATTAAGAACCCGGATGCCAAAGGCGGTCTTCGAGAACCCATGCTCGGGGCGGCTGAGATGGGCGATGGGATACCCTGCCTGCGCCAGCACCATCTTGGGCAAGAGGCCGTTATAGACGAAGTGGGCGATCCACAGGATCGCGCCTTGACCATCGGCCAGCGCCTGATCGAGATGCGCGCGCCCCGAAAGAGCGACGTCGGGATGCCAGCCGCCGCCTGGCCGATAGGCGCGCATGACCTGGAAATAATGCTCGATCCTGTGTGCATTCAGGCGTTCGGCCAGCACCCGGGGCGTGGCGGGATCCAACGGCGGGTCGGGAATTTGCGACAGCCGTTCCGCCAGATCGCGGACGCCGGAACGCCGGGTGACCGATCCTATGCGACGCGCGAGTCCAGGCCAGGCAGGTTGCGGCAGGATCCATGCGGCAAGGCCGATAAGCGGAAGCTGGATCAGATAAGCCAGATCAGCCAATGACAGCAGCTTTCGTCTGCGCATGCGCTGTCTGCCCCCCTTGCCGTGCAAATATCCACTCGTTTCGGGATACACTCGCAGAGCCCGAAACCGTGTGCAATCCGTTTGCATATGGGGATTTGCGGCGGTGGTGGATTGGCTGCCGAGTTGCCGGCCGCCGAAGATGCACACCCCGCCGATGGTTTGGGCGGGGTGTACAGGGCAAGTGGTGGCCAAGTGCCCTAGCAGGCCGGGCGGGTGCCGGGCAGCAGGACCTTGTCGACCACGTGGATCACACCGTTGTCTGCCTGGATGTCGGCGATGATGACATTGGCGCTGGCGCCGGTGCCGTCGTCGATGGTGATCGCGCCATCGGCGTTGGTGATGCACAGGCGTTCGCTGTCGAGCACCGGCTTGAAGGAGTTCGACCCGGCCGGGATCATGTCCGCATCCAGCTTGCGGTCATCGACATGATAAAGCAGCACGCTGACCAGTTGGTCCTTGTTCTCGGGCTTGAGCAGCGTCTCGACGGTGCCGTCGGGCAGTGCCGCGAAGGCGTAGTTCACCGGGG
>CAYWND010000423.1:0-3108 GCA_964459085.1 uncultured Oceanibium sp.
CTGCGCCGCAACCGCGGCCCTGCCGGTCCTGGCGACGAACTGTTCAAACAATTACGGGCCCTATCACTTGCCCGAAAAGCTGAGCCCGGTGGTCATCCTGAACGCGCTGCGTGGGCGGCCGATCCCGGTCTACGGCGCGGGCGAGAATGTCCGCGACTGGCTGTTTGTCGAGGACCACGCCGACGCCCTGCTGATCGTCCTCACGCGCGGGGCGGTGGGGCGGACCTATAACATCGGGGGCGAGAACGAGGCGCGCAATATCGACCTTGTGCGGACGATCTGCGCGATCCTGGACCGCAAGCGGCCGGATGGCGGCCCCCATGACCGGTTGATCCGGTTCGTGACCGACCGGCCCGGCCACGACCTGCGCTATGCGATCGATGCCACCCGGATCCGCGACGAGCTGGGCTGGCGCCCCTCGGTCACGCTGGACGAGGGGCTGGAGCGCACTGTCGACTGGTTCCTGGCGAACGAGGCCTGGTGGACGCCCCTGCTGAACCGCGACGGCGTGGACCAGCGGCTGGGGACCGGCACGACATGAAGATCCTGGTCTTTGGCAGGGATGGACAACTGAGCACCGAGCTTGAACGCCGGTTGCCTGACGCAATTTTTGCAGGCCTGGACGAGGCGGACTTCACCGATCCAGATGCGTGCCTGTCGGTTCTGGACAGGGTGGCGCCGGATGTCGTGATCAACGCCTCGGCCTACACGGTCGTCGACCGCGCCGAAGAGGACGAGGCGCTGGCGACGCAGATCAATGCGACAACGCCCGGACTATTGGCCGCGCGTGCCGCGGACACGGGCGCGCCGTTTCTGCATGTCTCGACTGACTATGTGTTCGATGGTGCCGGGCAGACACCGTTCGCTGCGGATGCGGACCCCGCGCCATTGGGGGCCTATGGGCGGTCCAAGGCGCTGGGCGAGGGCCAGGTGACGGCTGCGGGCGGCGTGCCGGTGGTCTTGCGCACCTCGTGGGTGTTCTCGGCCCATGGCGGCAATTTCGTCAAGACGATGCTGCGGCTGGGGGCCGAGCGGGACGAACTGCGCGTGGTGGATGATCAGGTCGGGGGGCCAACCTCGGCCCGGGCAATCGCGGATGCGCTGGCCCGGATCGCCGAACGCCCGACCGCCGGGATCTACAATTTTTCGGGCGCGCCGGATGTCAGTTGGGCCGGGTTTGCCGAAGCGATCTTTGCCAAGGCGGGGTTGGATTGCGCGGTTCAGCGTATCCCTACCACGGACTATCCAACGCCTGCCGTCCGGCCCTTGAACTCGCGGCTGGACTGCAGTTTGACCGAGGCGACATTCGGCATCAGCCGACCGGACTGGCGATGGGATCTCGACGATGTTCTGAAGGAGCTTGGACATGCGTAAAGGCATTATCCTGGCAGGTGGGTCGGGCACGCGGCTCTACCCGATCACGCTGGCGGTTTCCAAGCAGTTGCTGCCGCTTTACGACAAGCCGATGATCTATTACCCGCTGTCGGTTCTGATGCTGGCGGGGATCCGCGAGGTCGCGATCATCACCACCCCCCACGACCAGCAGAATTTCCGCAATCTGTTGGGCGACGGGTCGCAATGGGGCATGAGGTTGGAGTATATCCCCCAGCCCTCGCCGGACGGGCTGGCACAGGCCTATCTGCTGGCCGAGGCGTTTCTTGGCGGCGCACCCTCGGCCATGGTGCTGGGCGACAACATCTTCTATGGCCACGGCTTTCAGGATCTGGTGCTGGAGGCCACCGCGAAAGAGACCGGCGGCACGGTCTTTGGCTATCAGGTGCGCGATCCCGAAAGATACGGCGTGGTGGCGTTTGATGCCGCCGGGCGCGCCACCAGCATCGTCGAGAAACCGGACGTGCCGCCGTCGAATTATGCGGTCACTGGGCTCTATTTCCTCGACGGCTCGGCACCCGAACGCGCGCGCGCGATTGCTCCATCTGCCCGCGGAGAGCTGGAGATCACGGACCTTTTGCAAAGCTACCTGGACCAGGATCTGCTGACCGTCACGCCGATGGGACGCGGCTATGGCTGGCTGGACACCGGCACCCATGACAGCCTGTTGGAGGCGTCGGGGTTCGTTCAAACCCTGGAAAAACGGCAGGGGCTGAAGATCGGGTGCCCCGAAGAGATTGCGTATCTCAAGGGCTGGATCGACGCCGAAGACGTGCGCAGGCTGGCCGACCCATTCCTAAAGACGGAATACGGTGCCTACCTGATCCGGTTGATCGACCAGGATTAGTGCCGGGGGCGCTGTGTCGAGGCCGTGCCTCGTGCTCAGTTCGGTACAAAGCGTGGCAGCTTGTCCAGTGCTTTGACCATGAAACGCTGCAGGCGCGCCTCGGCGTCGGCCTCGGTCTCTTCGGGGCCGATCGGGGTGACGAACCTGACCAGCGCTCCGTCGGACCGCCCCATGGTCATGCTGTCATAGACGGTGGCGATCTTGGCCTTGAAATCGTTCGTCATGCGCTTGCCGCGCTGTTCGAACCAGTAATAGACCAACTGCTTGTTCACACCCTGCTGGATGACTGCGCGGTTGACCTGGAAGTCGCCGTAGACGGGAACCTCGGGCATCGAGACCTGATGGGTCGACTCAAGCGAGAAGATCTCCCACCCCCCTGAGGGAAGGCACACTTCGGGCGAATGAATGCCCTGGCCTTCGGTCTGCTTGCGGTACCAGGCGACGAAGAAATCCACAGAATGTGCTTCGCCCGGGGCGTAGTAGCCCGCCGAGATGTAGTCGTCCGCTGCCAGAACCTGTTCGATGTCGGGTTCGAGAATCCGTTGCGAACCCGCCCAGTCGCCGATCATGCGCGGGAACAGCAGGAATTTCTCGCGCTCGACGACCGCAAGCTCGCGCGCGGGGGTCAGAACGAAAGCTGCCGACACCGCGGATGTAAGGACAAGACCGGCGATCAGCGACCGCGACAGGTACATCGACAGCACCCCACGGGCCTGGGTCCCAAAGCCGTCAAAGTCCAGATCGATGGCCTCGGCCAGCGGCAACGGATTGCGCCGCAGCCGCTGGAGGCCGATGCCTCGTAGCCGGAGATCAGCTTGATCCAGTGCTGGATCGTGTTGATGTACTGCGAAAAGCAAGTGCCGTAGAAC
>CAYWND010000424.1:0-3097 GCA_964459085.1 uncultured Oceanibium sp.
TGCAAAAGCTGGGCATGAAGGAAGGCGAGGCGATCATCCACCCGTGGATCAACAAGGCTTTGGAGAAGGCCCAGAAGAAGGTCGAGGCGCGGAACTTTGATATCCGCAAGAACCTGCTGAAGTTCGACGATGTGATGAACGATCAGCGCAAGACGATTTTTGAACAGCGCCGCGAGATCATGGAAGACGACGATGTGTCGGAAACCATCAAGGATATGCGCGATCAGGTGATCGAGGATCTTGTGGCCGAACACGTCCCGGAAAAGGCCTACGCGGACCAATGGGATACCGAAGGTCTGCAGGCGCAGATGACCGAGGTTTTTGCCCTGGATCTGCCGATTGTCGAATGGGGAGATGAAGAGGGTGTGGACGACGAGGTCTTCATCGAACGCCTGAGCGCCGAGGCGGACAAACAGGCCGCCCAGAAGGCGGCGCAGTACGGGCCGGACACCCTGCGCCGGGTCGAAAAGCAGATCCTGCTGCAGACCATTGATCAGCATTGGCGCGAGCATCTGCAGACGCTGGACCACCTGCGATCGGTCGTCGGTTTCCGCGGCTACGCTCAGCGTGATCCGCTGAACGAGTACAAGACCGAGGGTTTCCAGCTGTTCGAGGGTCTGCTGAACAAGCTGCGGGTCGAGGTCACGCGGCAGATGAGCCACGTCAAGATCCTGACCGAAGAGGAACAGCGCGAGATCATCGAGCGGCTTCAGGCCCAACAAGCCGCAGCCGCGGCCGCGGCGGGTGCGGCGCAGCTTGAAACCGCAGGCGCGCCCGGGCCCGAGCCGAGCCCGCGCAACCCCGACGACCCGTCAACCTGGGGCAGTGTGGGGCGCAACGAACCCTGCCCCTGTGGATCAGGCAAGAAGTACAAGCATTGCCACGGAAAGGCGTGACGCGCGCAATCGACGCGGCGACATTCCGTTTCTGTTAAGACCCTCGTGCAATGGTTCTTGAGGGGCGCAGGTGCTTAGGCTATGCTTCGCCCAGTGTTGGTTCGCGTAAACTGCGATAAATAAGGCGTTTTTCCGGTAAACCGTTCATAAATTGGGCATGTGTACCCTTATTTCTGCCGCAGTCCGCGACTAGAAATTCCGGGCGCAGGTGCCCGATGGTAAGAGAGAATCGGCAGCCTGCGTGCGGGCTACAGGTCGGACATGACGGATAAGTATATAGAAATAGATAGATATTCCGGGGCTTTCGCCGCCGGCGTCTGTCTGTTTGGTGTCTGTCCGCAGGCGGGGGTGCGGGATGAAGCTTGACGATCGCTTCATGACCATCATGACCGCGCTGTTGCTGATCATCGGCATCGCTGCGGTCATGCATAGGGGCGAGGACGGAACCTCGATCTTTGGCGGCTCTGGCAACTACAAGGCCAAGGAAGACGCCTTTACCCTGCGCGCAGGACGTATCCAGACCCTCGATGTTTTGCTGAACGACAGCGGCGTCGAGCGGATCGATCCCGCCGATCTGCGGATCACGCGGATGCCGGAATGTGGGACATCAACCGCTGTAGACGGCGCGATCCAGTATTCCAGTGACACGACCTGCAGCGGCACGATCGGTATGGCCTACTGCGTTGCGTTCGACGGGTCCTGTGATTCCGTGCCGGTAACGCTGACAGTGCTCAACATCGAAACCGGTGGTGGTACAGCCCCGGATGTCGCATCCGGTGGGACCGGTGGCGCACCGCTGGTCTACGATGTGGTTCAGCAGGGCAATGCGCCGCAGCAGCAGCCCCAGATCGCCATGAAGCAGCCTATGCGGCTGAGCCTTCCGGTCTCGTCCGAAGTTGTGACGCCCAGCGAAGCGACAGCCGAGATCCGGCGCATGGGCGGCAACGGCGGCCAGGCGGTCGCCGTCAACACCTCGGACACCATGGTCACCGTGTCCAATACCTCGGCCCGAAGCGGATCCGTTGCAACCGCGGGCATCTCGATGTCCGCGCCGTCGTTGGATGACGGCCAACTTGACGTGGCTCTTGCCGCACCATCCGCGCCAACGGCCAATCCGTTGCGCCCGTCGGCTCCGGGAGGCCTGGGTTTGTCCGGCCCCACCCAGCCCCAACCGTCACTGCCCAGCGTGGCCCTTGAAATTCCTACCGGCCCGTCCCTTAGCGGACCGTCGTCGGGTGATGCGGGAACCGAAACCGCCTCGGTCGCGTTGCCTGGCAGTTCAAACCCGACAGCAGATCCGGCCCCGCGCCGTCCCCGTCTCCGCAGTCCCCCGCACCGGTGATCGCGGCCCCGTCCGCCGGATCTGGGCCCAGCCTGGGTGGACCATCGCTTGGCGACACCGGCTCGGGCCTGGCGCTTGCGCCATCCGCACCCGCCGTTTCAGACCCTGCACCGATGCAAGTGCCGCAGAGTGACGGTGGCCTGGCAATCGCCCGGATTGATGCGGGATCTGTCGGTATCGTGCAGCCGCCTGCAACCGATGGCGGGACGATTTCGCTGCCCGGCGCTTCGGCGCCCGAAGCGCCTCAGACACCGCAGATCGCGGCTGTGGAACCTGCGACCGCGCCGGTAGAGATTCCGGTCATCAATACCGCCCCGTCGTCAACGCCGCCGGTTGTGGTCTCGGAACCCGCTACGGCATCGCTTGCGCCGACTGCGGCTACAGACGAGATCGCGGAACTCAAGCCAACTGTTCTGGACGCCCCGGAAACGTCGGGTGTTCTGGCCTCTCTTGCGCGCAGCAATACTGTTTTCGGCGCGACACTGAATGCAGCCCGAGCGTTGTTCGCCCCCAGCGAGGCGCTGGTGCGCCCGGTCACCGCGCCGGCCGGCGCTGCCGCGCCACGGCCACGAGAACAAGCCGTGGTCGCCAGCCTTGCCGAACCGTCGCAGCTTGTCATCTCGGACGCTGCCAACAGCGCACTGCCCGCGGCCCTACAGGCGCCGACCGCGCCCCAGGCTGCGCCGCGGGTCATCCAGTTGGCCTCTCTGTCGCCTGATGTCGGCTACTCGCCGATCGTCCGCGAAGACCTGGCGCTGGGCTCGTCGTTCCGTCCCGCTGCACGCGCCCCGTTGGTCGCCGTGGACGATACCGCTCCTGAACATCAATAGTTTCATGAGCCCCACAGTGACTATTTTTG
>CAYWND010000425.1:0-3095 GCA_964459085.1 uncultured Oceanibium sp.
GCGCACGGTGCCCGCCGTGGCCGTCACGATCCCGCAGATGATCGAAATCAGCGTCGTCTTGCCCGCCCCGTTCGGCCCCAGCAGCGCCAGGATCTCGCCGTCCCGGATCGTCAGGTCCACGCCCTTGAGCGCCTGAAACCCCCCGGCATAGGTCTTGGCCAGGGCCTCTATCTCAATGATCGGGGTCATGGGTCATCCTGATTCGCAAAGCGCGGCGACCCTAACGCCGCGCGGGGGGAAAGGGAAACCACAGAAATCGGCTGCATCAGCCCGGTCCACAGCCGCGCAACACACGCTGCTCACGACTTTGTTACTTTATAAACTAAAGTGATAGATTTAAATAAACATCCAGACACAGCGCCGAAGGACCCGCCGCCATGACCACCAAGCCGAACATCCTGGTGACCAGCGCCGCCGGCAAGACCGGCCTCGCCACCACGCTGCACCTGCTGGACATGGGCTATCCGGTCCGCGCCTTCGTGCGGCGCCGCGACCAGCGCAGCGCGCGCCTGGCCGATGCGGGGGCCCAGATCTTTCTGGGCGACCAATTTGCGCTCGATGACATGCGCCGCGCCATGACGGGCATGCAGCGCGCCTATCACTGCCCGCCGACAGCGCCCCACGGCCTGCACTTTACCGCGATCTTTGCCACCGCCGCGGCCGAGGCGCGGCTGGAACACATCGTGTCCATGGGACAGTGGCTGGCGTCTGCCCGCCACCCGTCGCTCTTCACGCGCGAGACGCGGCTGGGCGATCACCTTCTGGGCAACCTCCCCGACACGACGCTGACCATCAACAACACCGGCTGGTTTGCCGACAACTACCTGATGGTGCTGGACCTGGCCGCCGATCTCGGGATTTTTGCCATGCCGCTTGGGGCAGGGGACACGCCCAAGAACGCGCCGCCCTCGACCGAAGATATCGCGCGCGTCAACGCCGCCGCCCTGGCCGACCCGGCCACCCACGCAGGCAGGACCTACCGCGCCACGGGTCCCAAGCTGATCTCGCCCAACCAGATCGCCGCGGCCATGGGCACGGCACTTGGCCGCAAGGTGCGCTATATGGCGTTGTCCGAACGGATGTTTCTCAAGGCTCTGCGCGCAAATCCTCCGGCGAATTTCTCGGCCGCCGCGGCCAGCCAGCTGTTGATCTATACGCGCGAATACCGGCGCGGCGCCTTTGCCCACGGCGCGCCCACCAGCGCGGTTACCGATCTCTCCGGTCGCCCGCCAGAGCCGTTCGAGGCGATCGTCACCCGCGCAGTCCGACACCGTGGCCTGACCCGCCGCAGCGCGGGCCGGCGCGCCGCCGCCATGGCGGGATTTGCAAGGATGCTGCTGACCCCGCCTCTGAACCCCGTCCGGATCGAGGCGCAGCGCGATTACCCCCAGCTCGAAACCCCCGCCTTCGTGCTGGACGATCCCACCTGGCGGGACACCCACCCAACCGGCCCCACCGGGGCCCCGATCAAAAAGGTTGCCTGACCCATGCCTGCCATCATGGTTTCCACGATTGTCATCCACGACGCCGACGCCTTTGGCGACTATCTTGCCCGGTCAAAAGAGATTGCGGGCCGCTATGGCGCGGAACTTCTCTTTCGCGGCCAGCGCCGCGCCGCCCTCAACGGGACAGCCCCCGAGGGGCCGCTGATCGTCATCGCGAAATTCCCTGACGCAAAGGCGGTCGACGCCTGGCACAGCGCGCCTGACTACAAGGACCTGATCGCGCTGCGCGATCGCGCCTCGACCCAGACCATGACGGTTTATGACGGTCTATGAGCGGGGGCGCCTGACCCGCACAGGATCTACCCAGGCGCGTGTCCAAGGGGGCGGCGGCCGACGCCGCCCCGATCTCGTGGTCAATAGCCTGACGTCTTGCCCTGCAAGGCCAGCTTCAGCGCAACATAGGGCCAGTTGTCCCGGCCCGCCCGCGTGCGGATCTCGGCCAATTGCGCCTCAGCCCCCGCGATGTCCCCGGCCTCGACCAGCGCCTGGCCATAATAGGACCGCGCCAGCACATAGTCCGGCGCCGTCGCCAGCGCCGCCTCGTAGAACTCCAGCGCCACCGCCATCCGCCCCAGCTTGCGGCTGACAAACCCCTTGTAGTTCAGGATCCGCGGATCGGCAGGATCAGCCGCCTCCAGCACCCGCATCGCCGCTTCCGGCGCCCCGAAATAGGCATATTCGCGCGCCGCCGCGTAGCGGATGTCATCGTTCAGCGCCTCGTTTTCCGGCGCGACACAGGACTCTTGCGCCGGGTCCCAGACCTCGCCCTCGGCGCACTCCTGCGTGGTCTCGGTCTGCTCAGGCGGCTGAGTGTTCTCGGTCCCGACCGCCCCCGCCGCCTGCGCCATCAGTGCCGCCGCCAGCACGATCCCTGCACGTCTGATCATGGCAAACTCCCTTGTCTGCCCTTGCAACCTAGCCCGCCTGGGCAACAGTCCAGCGACACACTGCATCTTTGCTCGCAAAAATACTCCCGCCGGAGGCGCCCCGCCTTGCCACCCAAGATACGTCTGGGCCTTAGAAATCCGTCGGCACCCCGCCTTCGGCGATCCGCCGGTCGACAAAGGACCGCAACTCTTCGCGGATGCCGTCGTCCATCTCGGGCGGCTGGAACTCGGCCAGGATGTCCTTCCAGACCTTGTTCGCCCGCTCGGACGTCCACACCGCGCCCGCCTCGGCCCAGGCCTCGTAATTGCGCCAGTCGCTCAGGAACGGCGAATAGAACGCGGTCTCATAACGCTCCTGCGTGTGCGGCGTGCCAAAGAAATGCCCGTTCGGTCCGACCTCGCGGATCGCCTCGACCGCCAGGCTGTCCGTATCGGTCGCCGTCAGTGCGGGGTCGAAATAGCGTTGGATCTGCTGCAGCACCTCGCAATCCATCACGAACTTCTCGTAGGACGCGATCAGCCCGCCCTCCAGCCACCCGGCGCTGTGATAGACCAGGTTCACCCGGCTCTGCACCGCCGACCAGATCGAATTCATGCTCTCCCACATCGCCTGCCCGTCGGGCGCGTTGGCCGCACAGGCATTGGTTGCCCGCAGGGGCAGGCCATAAAACCGCGCCATCTGGCCGGTCATCTGGGTCGCGCG
>CAYWND010000426.1:0-3095 GCA_964459085.1 uncultured Oceanibium sp.
AGCATCGATCATCGCCTTCAACTCGGCCGGGTCATCCGGCTCGCCTGGAATCTTTCGCTCACCCGCCACTCGCAAGAGCGCCTTCGGCAAGAGCAGCATCACCGGATTGGGATCGATGATCGACGCCAAGGTCAGCAATTCCTGAGGCGAGGCAATCGGCAGATCGGGATCGCGCGCTTCCCAAGCTTCTTCCAGCGCTGCGATCTGCGCCGTTTCCATCTGCTCGACCACCTCGACGACACTTGTGCCCTGACGCACTTCATAACTGTTGGGGGCCAGCGAACCCTCGCTGGGAACCGAGGTTATCTGTCCCTCCAGAAATTCGGCCGCGTTCAGGGCCTGGGTGATCTGCCAGCTTGTGGCGCCCTCTGCGACGGCCAGCCGGATCCGCGTGTCCGGCCGCGCCAGCAGATCCGCCACCTCTTGCGGGGCCGCGCCATCTGTAGGATCGAACACAGCCGCTTCGACATAGCGTGACGTGGCCGCATCGAACTCGCGCACCTGCATCCTCACCGAATTCACGCCGATCCGGTACAACAGCTCGGACCCACAGGTGCTGCGTCCGCTGGACGTGATGGTGCTCAGGATCTCTTCCATCGGGGTCGCCGGCTCGATCAGAAAACTCCCGGCTTTCAACAGGTTGGTTCGTTCCTGATAGTTCGATCCGATGCGAAAGATGGTGGCGTTGCTGATCGCACCCCGGTCCGCCAACTGCTCGGACACACGGTTCATGTTCGACCCCGGTGCCACCTCGAAACAAATCGCCTCGCTCAAGGGTCCCGGCCCCGAATACTGCGTCTGCCCCCAGTTCAGCAGTCCCAGGGCCAACACCAGCCCCACGATCAGGAATGTTATGCCATTGGCTGCCAGATGCCGCGTCATGCCCAGCGCCTCAAATCCGCTGCATCACCAACGAGGCGTTTGTGCCCCCAAACCCGAACGAATTCGACAACACCACGTTGATCTCGCGGTCGACCGCCTCGATCGGTGCCAGATCCAGCGGCGTCTCAACCTCTGGGTTTTCCAGATTTATCGTCGGCGGCGCGACCTGATCGCGCAGCGCCAGCACGCAGAATATGGCCTCGACCGACCCCGCCGCCCCCAGCAGATGCCCGGTCGATGACTTGGTCGAACTCATGGTGGCCTTGGCGGCCGCGTTGCCCATCAGCCGCGTCACAGCACCCAACTCGATGGTGTCGGCCATCGTCGACGTGCCGTGTGCGTTGATATAGTCGATATCCCCCGGCTCCAGCCCCGCGCGCTTGATCGCGGCCTCCATCGAGCGATAGCCGCCATCCCCATCCTCGGCGGGCGCGGTGATATGATATGCGTCGCCCGACAGGCCATACCCCACGACCTCGGCATAGATCTTGGCACCGCGGGCCTTGGCATGCTCGTATTCCTCCAGCACGACCAGACCTGACCCCTCGCCCATCACGAACCCGTCGCGATCCCGATCATAGGGGCGGCTTGCTGTTTGCGGGTCGTCCCGTCGCGCGGTCGACAGGGCTTTGCAGGCATTGAACCCTGCAATCCCCAGATCGGTGATTGGCGCCTCGGACCCACCGGCAATCATGACATCCGCATCGTCCAGCGCGATCAACCGTGCCGCATCCCCGATGGCATGCGCCCCGGTCGAGCAAGCAGTTACAACCGCATGGTTCGGCCCCTTGAAGCCGTATCTGATCGACACTTGCCCGGAACACAGGTTCACAAGGCTACCGGGAATAAAGAAAGGCGAGATTCGCCGTGGGCCGCGCTCTTTCAGCGTGATCGCGTTCTCCGCAATCGTCCCGATCCCGCCGATCCCCGACCCGACCATCACGCCCGTGCGCAGCCGCGACGCCTCGTCCTCGGGCATCCAGTTCGCATCCCTCACGGCCTGATCCGCTGCGGCCATCGCATAGTGGATGAACAGATCGACCTTGCGCGCTTCTTTCGGGGCCATCCAGTCATCAGGATTGAATGTACCCTCGGTGCCGTCGCCGTAAGGGATCTCGCAGGCATAGTTGGTCGCCAGGCCTTCGGCATCAAATCGTGTGATCGTCCCCGCACAGGATGCCCCCGCCAGCAGGCGTTTCCAGCTCTCCTCGACCCCGCACGCCAGCGGAGAGACCATGCCCAATCCGGTAACGACGACTCGCCGCATACGACCACCTCTCATTGTTATTTTTGCATGTAAACAGATACTAAAACGCCGCGACCGGCACAACCGTACCGAACACGTCTACATGCCTGCGGCAACCCCTGGCCGAAACGAAAAAGAGGCACCCCAAGGGCGCCTCCCGCTGTCAAATTCGCGTCCCCTTACGAGGCGGAATTGATGAACTTCACCGCATCACCAAAGGTCTGGATGGTTTCGGCCGCGTCATCGGGAATTTCGATGCCGAACTCTTCTTCGAACGCCATGACCAACTCGACCGTGTCCAGGCTGTCCGCGCCCAGGTCGTCGATGAAGGACGCGCCTTCGGTCACTTTGTCCTCGTCGACGCTCAGGTGCTCGACAACAATTTTCTTCACGCGCTCTGCAACGTCGCTCATGTCAAAGTCCTCATCTTCTCTGGCCCTTATCTCGGGCCCTTGGGTTTTGTCCTTTGGGCAGCGTCACGCTGCATGGCGCGTTGGACAGGTCAGTGAGTTGCGCCTTTTGCCCCTTCGCAGGAAATTACGCAGCGGCCTATACCACACTCTCAGGGCTTGGCAAATGTTAATGCAGATCGCTGAATTCAAGGGATACTACTGGGAAAATCCCCGTCAGATCATCGCCATGCCACCGTTAACATGCAGGGTTTGGCCGGTCACATAGCCCGCCTCGGCCGAGGCAAGAAACACGGTCGCGGCCGCAATTTCCTCGGACGTACCCATTCGCCCGGCGGGAATCGCAGGCAGCAACTTGTCTTTCTGGGCGTCACTCAGCGCATCCGTCATCGCGGTCTCGATGAAACCCGGCGCGATGCAGTTCACGGTGATGCCCCGCGTCGCCACTTCGGCCGCCAGCGACTTGGACATGCCCACCATCCCCGCCTTGCTGGCGGCATAGTTGCCCTGCCCCGGATTGCCCGTAGTGCCGACGATCGAACTGATGTTGATGATAC